>JAJYJR010000165.1:0-4559 GCA_021789355.1 Chloroflexota bacterium
GGCCCAGGCGCGCGCGCCGGCGCGCCAGGCAGCCGCGCACAAGGTCCTCGAGCGAGAACGGCTCGAGTTTCGCGACGAGCTCGCCGGCCTCGACGCGGCTCATGTCCAGCAGGTTCGTCACCAGCTCGTTCAGTCGCTCGGCCTCGCGGTCGATGGTCGTCGCCGCTTCCCGCTGCTCGTCGGGCGACCAGGTCATGTCGGGATCCATGAGGTTGCCCGCGGCGGCGCGGATGGAGGCGAGTGGGGTCCGAAGGTCGTGTGACACGGAGTCAAGGAGCGCGCTCTTCAGCGCCTCGCTGCGCCGCGCCACCTCGGCCGCCGCCGCGCGCTCGCCGAGCCGCTTGCGCTCGATGGCACGCCCGAACTGGTCGGCGGCCGCGGAGAGCAACCGCGTCTGCCCCTCGTCCGGCGAGCCCGCGTCCGAGTCGCGCACCGCCCAGATCGACCCGCACGGCTCCCCCTCCGCCTCGATGACGACCCGGTAGGTGGTCGCGGCGCGGGGTGCGGGCTCGGCCGCGGTCCGGAACGGGGCGTGAAGCGTGACCCAGTCGGCTGTCCCGGGCGGCCCGACGGGCCCGGACCGGAGCACGCAGTGGATCCGGGGCATCGAGCGCGGGTCGGGGCCGATCCCCGCGGCCACGCGCTCCTGTTCGGGTGACCGCCCGAGTCCCACCCAGAGCGACCGCATGCCGGTCGCCGCGGCCAGTGTCGGGACGATCTCCGCGATGCCCTCGAGCGGCTCGTGTCGCCGTGCGAGCTCCCGGCTGACGACGTACAGCGCCTGCGACTCCCGCTCCCGCCGCTCGGCGGCCTCGGCGCGGTTCCGTTGCATCGCCGCCAGCTGTCCCACGATCGCCCCGACACCGAGCAGGAGCGCCAGGTCGACCCAGGCCGTCCGGTCGGCGACGCTCAGCGTCAGGGTGGGCTCGACGAAGAAGAAGTCGTAGAGCAGGAACGAGGCCACCGCCGTCCCGATGGCGGCGCCTGTCCCGAAGACCACCGCGGCGGCCACCACCGCGAGCAGGTAGACCGCGTCGGCGTTGTGCACGCCGAACGCGGCCTCCAGCAGTCCGACCAGCAGCGTGGCACCGGCCAGGAGGCCCGCGATCACCGCGAGCCTCGCCAGCAGGCGCGTCGTCCGAGCGGGCTTCGGCACGTAACCGAGTATGCGGCCGGCGTGCCGGTGCTGTGTGCGTGGCTGTGGTCCGGCAAGGCGGCCGCTGCGTGAGCGGCCCGCCGCCCGAGTGTCGCCGGCCGGGGTGCGGTCGTGGTCCGGCAGGGCGGCCGTTGCGTTGGTGGCCGCTGCGTTGGCGGCTGTGGTCCGGCAGGGCGGCCGCGGTCCGGCGAGGCGGCCGCTGCGTTGGCGGCTCGACCGGATTGCACGATCAGTGAACAGGAAGGGCATCGCCATCCCGCCGCTGCACGGGACAGCGCCCCTCCGGCAGTTCGCGCACGTCGCAGCCGACCGCTGGACCGCGGCGGATGTGCCGGTCCGACGGGAACGGCACATCCGGGCCGCGTTGCACCTCAACGCGGGTGCCCCGATGCGCGCCGTCGCACACCCGACGCGCGCCAGCGCCCCCCGGTCGTTCGCCATCGCTTGTCAGCGCGACCGCTGTTCACTGATCGTGGATAAGCGGCACGAGGTCGTCCGCCGTCGACCGGGCGCCGACATGCACGCAGCATTCGGGTGCCACAGGACTCCGCGAGCCGGGCCAGCGAGCCAGCTCGTCCTGGCCAGCTCGTCCTGGCCAGCGCGGCCCGACCAGCTCGTCCTGGCCAGCCCGGCCCGACCAGCCCGACGCGAGTCCTGCCGGCCGCGCGCCCAGGCTCCAGATCGCGTCGAGGGTGGCCCAGCCCACCCCTCGCGGGTACCCTGTTCGACTCCATTTGAGTCTTCGTCCGCCCCTACCCGGCCGACGGCGACGGCGCGTGTTTCGAGGGGTGGACCACGCTGGCCCTGCTCGCCCACCACGTCCCCGGCAAGCAGATCGGCCACCTCGTGCTCGCCAACCCGTACCGGCATCCCGGGCTGGTGGCCAGGATGGCCACGGCGATGGACCACGCCACGAACAGTCGGTTCGTGCTGGGGCTGGGCGCCGGGTGGCACGAGCCGGAGATGCAGGGGTACGGCATCCCGTTCGATCCGGTGCCCGTGCGGCTCCGGGAGCTCGAGGCTGGCCTGCGGGTCATCCGCGCCCTGTTCGGGCGGGAGGCCGGGGCCTGGCCCGCTCCGGGCGAGGGGTCGAGCGGCGAAGTCGGCGGGGTCAGCGTCGACGTCCCACCCTACCGACTCTCGCACGCCCGGAACGATCCGCTGCCGCTGACGCCGGGAGGCCCGCCCATCTGGCTCGGGACACAGGGGGAGCGGGTCGGGATGCGCCTGGTCGCCAGCTACGCCGATGGCTGGAACTACTCGGGCGGCCCCGTGGAAGAGTTCACCGCCAAGCTCGAGGCGCTCGGCCGTGCCTGTGCGGCGTCCGGGCGCGACCGATTGTCGATCGAGGTTTCGGTCCAGCGTCGGGTGGGCGGGATCCGCGATGAGCGCCAGGCGGCGCTCGAGTACGGCCGCGAGGTCGCCCGCGCGGGCTGCGACCAACTGGTGTCTTACGTCGACCCGAAGGGCGGCCCGGAGGGGCTCCGCCTGCTCGCCGACGAGGTGGCGATGCCCCTGCGAGACGAACTCGGCGCCTGGCGCCCGGCCCTCGACGCGGCCGCGCCGGCGGGGGCGCACGTCAGATCCGTGAGGGGACCTCACGCCGCCCGCCCGCGTCTCGCCCGTGAGCGCCGCCGCCAGTAGTCGTCGAAGCGTCCGCTGAGGACGCAGCAGCGCAGGGCGATGATGGCGTCGGCGCCGGCGAGCGTCCAGCGCATCCCGGCCCGCTTGAGGCGGGTGACCACGACGACCTTGCAGCCCGCCTCGACGACGCCCGAGGAGACGCACAGGCCCTGGGCACGGAACTCCGGGTAGCGCATCCGATCCCGGTTGGTGGTCACGTAGCCGAGGCACCGACGGGCCTCCTCGCTCGTGTCGGCGTGGACGCGCAGCGCGGCGAGCAGGTCGTCGAGGCGGCCCGCCTCGAGCTCCGCGTGGCGCTCCTTCGCCCATTCCCGCCCGAGGTCGCTCGTCGGCCCGTGGATGGCCTTGGCGACATCCGAGAGGTGCTCCTTGGCGTGGAACAGGTCGACGATCTCGACCGCGCCCGGGAACGACTCGCCCGCGATGGCCCAGATCCAGGTGGCCCCGTCGCCGATGACCACGCGGCACGGGGCGGCGTCGAAGCCGCGCCGGCGGGCCTCCCGCTCGACCCGCCGGGCGAAGGCCGAGGGCTCCCGGTCGGTGTCGAGCGTGGCGGCGCTCTCGATGGCCGCCGAGCGGCTCACCGAGCCCGCGTCCCGGACGGGGGTGCCCTCGGCGTCGCGGCCCTGCGCGGTCCACACCGTGACGAGCTTGACCTCCCGCGTGCGGGCCGTGCCGTCGGCCCCCTTGCCCGCCCGCCCCACGAGCTCCGAGGGGCGCATCGGGACGCCCGTGCCGTCCATGCCCAGGTACATCACCGGGGCCGAGGGGGGCCCCGGCTCGGCGACGTCCCGCTCGTCGGCCGCGACCTCGCGACCGAGGGCCTCCGCGGCGCGCTCCACCCGCTTGGCATCGACGTGCACCCCGGCGAGCCGCTCGAGCAGCGCGCTCGCCTCGGCGAAGCTCGCGAGCGCGGCGGCGTGCCCGACCATGCGCGTCACGGCGGGGGAGAGCGAGGTGCCCGCCAGGCCGAGCGCCACGTCCCGCGGGCAGGCGCCCGCCCCGCACGTCTCGCAGGCGTAGTAGGCACGCGAGAGGGTCAGCTCGCCGAGGGCGGTCGTGAACGTCTTGGGCCGGCGACCCGCGTAGCGGGCCGGGGCGCCGCAGGCGCAGGCGATGGTCGGTCCCGCATGGTCGGACGTGTCGGCGTCGAGGGCCCGCTCGACGAGGCGGGCGGCGACCGCCAGGGCCTGCTGCCGGGCGGCGAGCTCGATGGCCCCCAGGTCGAGCCCCTCCGAGGCGGCGGGACCTACGAGCGCCCGGAGCTCCGCCGTGACGGCCGTCTCGAGGGCCTCGCGGAGCCCCCCCTTTCGCCTCCCTCGGTCCCGGGCAGCGCGCCGAGCTCCGCGTCGGCCCAGCGCTCGCAGGCTCCCCAGTAGGCCTCGAGGTCCGCGCGGAAGCGCCGGCCCGCCGCCACCTGAGCGCGGGCGAGCTCGGCCTGCTCGACCGTGAGCAGGCGCGACCGGGTCCGTCCGGCCACGCCGCGCGTGAGGCTGGCGTACGGGCCGTGCCGGCGCTCGGGGTCGGTCGCGCACGGGCAGCCCGGCTTGTGGCAGCGCATCCGGCGGACCGACACCGATCCGCGGCGCATCGGTCGCGGCGCGGTCAGCACGGTCAGGGCCTCGACGACGAAGGCGGGGGTCTCGGGGGCGTCCGACATCGGTCCTCCTCATCTTGCGGCTTATGCAGCCGAAAGATACCCCCATCGCCACGCTCGACGCCAGCCGGGCCTCACAACGGTGTCGTGCGCCCCGCCGGC
>JAJYJR010000165.1:4659-10229 GCA_021789355.1 Chloroflexota bacterium
AGGCGGGGGTCTCGGGGGCGTCCGACATCGGTCCTCCTCATCTTGCGGCTTATGCAGCCGAAAGATACCCCCATCGCCACGCTCGACGCCAGCCGGGCCTCACAACGGTGTCGTGCGCCCCGCCGGCAGGAAGCATCTTGACGCCGTGCGCCCATCCGCCCAGACTGCGTGCACTGCGCCCGTACGCGAGACGCCAAGTCGACTTGCGGCGGGCGCTTTCGTGTACCGTGCGAGGCCCCAAGGGGGTGTACTACGCATGGGGCGGTTGCCGACGCAATGACATGCAACGAGTCACGTCTGCGCCATAGCAGGTGGCACACGTACCCGTCAGGAGGACCCAACGCGCAGACAGCACGGGAGCGTTGACGGGTGCGATGATCGTGCGTATGATCGTCGCAAGGAGGTTCGATTGTGGTCGTTCAGGGGGCGGTGGCCTATCAGGCGACCGATCTGGCACGGAACCATCGAGAGGTGGTCGACGCGGCGAGACGCGGCGGCGCGTACATCCGCGACAAGGACGGGGTCGCGTTGCTGATGGCGCCGGCCGAGCAGGCGGAACGGACTCGCGAGATCGCCGAGATCGCGCTCGACATCGTGCGTGCCGCGATGGGTCTCGTCGGGCCGCATGAGGATCGAGGCGCCGAGGCATTCGGCGGGTTGGCCTGGCTGAGCGTCTTGCCCGCCGCGTCCCAGCGCCGGTTCGTGCTCGAGGCCAGCGAGGCGCTCCTGCTGGCCTCGTCGGGGACTTCGCTTCGCCCGCTCGAGCTCCTCCTCGGTGACTGGCGCGCGACTGCCGAGGCCTGGGCCGATCCCGATACGCGCGAGCGGTTGCGCGCCGAGGAGGAGAGTCCGCTCTCCGACAGCGAGCTTTGACGCCTCGCCCAGGTCGGGGGCCGCGGCGACGAGCCGCCGCGGCTCGTGTCTCCGGCGACACGCCTGGCTCGCCCTGGGTGATCAAGGCCGCATCTGCCCGAGTCCAGGGCGAGTGGGAGGCGGCGAGGGCTGCAGAGCCTGACCTGATGGCGGCGGTACGCGAGCGGCTACGCACACGACCGCTCGATCGCTCCGACAATCCGAATCGGACGCACCGTCTGAAACCACCGCTCGACTCGAAGTCGATCGGTGGGAAGCGGCTGCCCCAGTGGCAGCATGAGATCACCGACGCGGGTCGTATTCACTACTGCCCGGATGGCGACACGCGGACGATCTGGGTCACCCTGGTCACGATCACCCACCCGCGGAAGACGGAGTAGGCGGCGAGCCCTGGAAGACCGCGTGCCCGAGGTGCCTGCTGAGACAACGCGAGCAGCAGCACCCGCGTGGCCTCACCGCCCGAGTGAGCGCACCAGCTCCCGGAGCGGCGGGTTGGAGCGGTCGCGGGGCGAGAGGATGGGGTCGCGGTCGGGCCAGGGGACGCCCACCTCCGGGTCGTCCCAGGCGAAGCCCAGCTCGTCGGTGCCGTCGTACTCGTTGGTGACGAAGTAGAGCAGGTCGGTGGGTTCGATGGCGTAGAAGCCGTGGGCCACGCCGGTGGGGATCGCCACCCATTCGTCGGGCCCGAGCACGCGCGTCTCGACCAGCGGGGCTGCCGACAGATCCGCGAGGAGGGGGCGCACGTCGACCAGCGCCACGAACGCGCGCCCGCTTGCGACGGTCCAGCGGTCGAGCTGGCGGCGGTGGTAGTGGAGCCCGCGGAGGACACGGGCGCGACTGGAGGAGAGGTTGGCCTGGACGAACCGCTCGTCCGACCAGCTGGTCCGCCAGAGCTCGCGGAAGGCGCCGCGCTCGTCGGCATGCGCGGTCAACCGGCCCCAGGCCACGCCGTCCAGTCGCCCGGGCTCCCCACCCGGCCAGCCGGTCATCTCGTCGCCTCCAGCGCACGCTGTGCCTGGGCCGCCAGCTCAAGGTAGCGTGGCACCTCGTCGAACAGTGCGGCCCGCCAGTCGCGCAGCATGATCCCGAACTGTGCCGCGCGGCCGGTGCCCAGCACCCCCCACGGAGGCGGCGTGGAGGCTCGCGGCCAGGTCGATCCCGGTACGCGCTCTGTCAGGACGCGGATCCCCGCCTCGCGCAGCACCGCCGCGGCCCAGTCAGCCCGCGACGTGTGGCCGGCGTTCACCAGGTGGTAGACGCCGGCCGCGGGCCGCGCGCGCACGAGTGCCACGATCCCGGACGCCAGGTCTGCAGCGCGCGTGGGAGAGCCGATCTCGTCGGCGACGAGCCGGAGGACCGTTCCCCCGGCCGCGGCCCGGACGGCGGCCGCGATGATCTTCGCCGGGAAGTCGGCGCCGGGAGGGCCGTACAACCAGGCGGTCCGCACCACCCAGCCGCGCGGGGCGCCACGTTCGGCCGCTCGATCGGGAGCCGCCGCTCGCCCGTGCTCGCCGGTGCGCCACGCGGTTCCGCCGTCTCCGGTCGCCCGGCCGGCCAGGGGGGGTCCACTGACCTCCACGCCGCCTCCGGCGAGCACCGCCTCCTCGCCCGCCCGCTTGCTCCGCCCGTAGGCGTTCGCCGGCGCCACCGGGTCGTCCTCGGCGTACGGCCGCCCGTCGGTGCGCAGACCGTCGAAGACCTCGTTGGTCGAGACGTACAGGAGGTCCGCGCCGGCCTCCCGGCACGCCCCCGCCAGCGCCGCCGTGGCCTCGCCGTTGCGGCGCATTGCCACCTCCGGTTCGACCGCGCAGCCGTCCACGTCGGTCCAGGCCGCGGCGTGGATCACCAGGTCGGGGCGTCGGGCCCGCACGAGCGCCGCCAGCGTCTCCGGGCGGTCCAGGTCGAGCGGAGGACGCGACCAGCCCTCGACGGAGACGGCGCGCGCCAGGGGCGCCTCCCGCGTGAACGCCGCGACCAGGGCGCTGCCGAGCCTGCCGCCCGCGCCGGTGATCGCGATCCTCACGTGTCGGGTGGCCTCCGGGCGGCCGTGCCCGCGCCCGGGCGCGCGCTCACGACCCTCGCGACCCTCACGACGCCTCCGGATCGTGCGGCGTGCTCCCCGCAAGCCGCGCGCCGTACTGCCGCGCGTAGTAGCCGTGCCACTCGCCCGACTTGAGGGGGCGCCACCAGTCCTCGTGCTCGCGATACCAGCGCACCGTGGCCGCCAGTCCATCCTCCAGCGGCACCTGGGCCGACCACCCGAGCGCAGCGATCCGGGCGCCGTCCATCTTGTAGCGGCGGTCGTGGCCGGGCCGGTCCTCGACGTGCCGGATCAGGTCGTCCGCGCGGCCCACCTGCGCCAGGATGCGGCGCGTGAGCTCGAGGTTCGTGAGCTCCGCGGCCCCGGGGATGTTGTAGACCCCGCCCGGCTCGCCCCGGCGCAGCACCAGCTCGATGCCGGCGGCGTGGTCGTCCACGTGGATCCAGTCGCGTCGCTGCCGGCCGTCGCCGTAGAGCGGGAGCGCCTGCCCGTCGATCGCGTTGGTCACGAAGAGCGGGATCACCTTCTCGGGATACTGGTAGGGGCCGTAGGTGTTGGACCCGCGGGTGACCACCGCGTCGACGCCGTGGGTGATCACGTAGCTGCGGACCAGCAGGTCGCCGGCCGCCTTGGCCGCCGCGTAGGGGCTGCGCGGGCGCAGCGGGTCGTCCTCGGTGCTGGCGCCCTCCGGCACCTCGCCGTAGACCTCGTCGGTGGAGACCTGCAGGTAGCGCACCGGGTGATCGGCGCGACGCACGGCCTCGAGCAGGGTGTGCACGCCCAGGACGCCGGTGCGCAGGAACGCGGTGGGGTCCTGGATGCTGCGGTCCACGTGCGACTCGGCGGCGAAGTTGACGATGGCGTCGGCGTCGGCGACGAGCGGGGCGACGGCGAGGGGGTCGGCGATGTCCCCCACGATCAGCCTGAAGCGGCCGGCCTGGTCGGGGTCGGCCTCGCAGGGCGCCAGGTTGGCGGGGTTGCCGGCGTAGGTGAGCCTGTCGAGGATGGTGACGATGACCTCGGGGTCGGTGCGCAGGAGGTTGCGCACAAAGGCGCTGCCGATGAACCCGGCGCCGCCGGTGACCAGCAGCGAGTGGAACGCGCGCTCGCCGGTCCGCTGGTGCCTCGCGGCCGGCCGTGGCGTGGCGCTCCTGCGGCCGGAGGGGCCGGGCTCGGCGGGGTCGGGCGCCGCGGCCGACATCGTCCGGGTCGCCGGTCGCTCGGGGGCGAGAATGCGGCCGGAGCTGGCCCGGCCTTGGGATCGGCGCTCGTCAGCGTCCGCGGGCGGTGTGGCCCTCATCGCGGGCCGTCCACCCCGCGGGGAGACGCAAGCACACCGCGTGACGCGTCGTCGGCCGCCAGCTGAGTCGCGACCATCAGCGAGTCGACCGTCCCCGCGTCGGTCCAGCGTCCCCCGTAGCGCCGCCAGAAGATGCCGCCCGCCGCCAGGTAGTGGTTGAGCACGTCGGTGATCTCGAACTCGCCGCGCGCCGAGGGCACCAGCCGTTCGATCACCTCGAACACGTCGGGCCGCAGGAAGTAGACGCCGATGGGGATGAAGTTCGACTTCGGGCGCTCCGGCTTCTCCTCGAACCGCACCAGCACGTCGTCGTCGCGCGTGCCGTCGGCCGCTGAGCCGTCCGGGCGCCGGAACTCCGCCACCCCGAAGCGGCGCGGATCGGGCACCTCGTAGAGCAGCGTGCCGGCGCCGAACGGGCCCGCCTCGAACGCCGCCGCGACATCCGCCAGCGGCTCGCCGAGCAGCACGTTGTCGCCCAGCACGGTGCAGAAGGCGTCGTCGCCCACGAACCGCCGCGCCAGCCCGATCGCGTGGGCGATGCCGAGAGCGCCACGCTGGAACCGGTAGGTCAGGTCGAGCCCGAAGGCGTTGCCGTCGGCCAGCAGCTCCACGATGTCGCCGACGCTCTTGCCGCCCACGATCACCAGCACGTCGCGGATCCCCATGCCGGCCAGGGTCTCGATGGGGTAGTCGATCATGGGGCGGTCGAAGACGGGCAGCAGGTGCTTGTTGGTGACGAGCGTCAGGGGGTAGAGGCGCGTCGCCGTCCCGCCTGCCAGCACGAGGCCCTTCATCGGTGGGTAGCCTAGCAGGTGGGGAAGGCGTCGCCGCAGGCCGGAGGAATGGCGCACGCCACGTGCCTCTCTGCCGGTGGACGGGTTCGGTGATGCGCGAATTGGTCCTCGCCCTGGAACTGCTGCATTCGGCCCGCAACCCGGCCGAGTTCGCGGTCGTGGAAGACGGGCTGCGCGGGCTGCCATGGGTGGAGATGGGAGAGGCATGCTGGCAGCGTGCGCGGGAGGTGTACTGCGCGCTCGGCAGCCGCCCGGGGATGATGCAGCGCAACGTGAAGCATGCGGACCTGCTGATCGCGGCCGCCGCCGAACGTGCCGGGATCACGCTGGTGCACTACGACGCCGACTACGAGGCGATCGCGGAGATCACGGGTCAGCCGGTGCGCTGGGCAGCTCCCCGTGGATCGCTCTGAGGACTGACGGTCGGCGAGGCGTCGACCATGCTCGGCGGGAGCATGCCGTTGTAGAGCGGCTTCATGCCGTGGCGTGCTTGGGGAGCGCCTCTGCTGCGTACGCCTGGGCGGCCAGGATGTCCTCCCGCTCGAGGTAGGGGTACTCGGCG
>JAJYJR010000166.1 GCA_021789355.1 Chloroflexota bacterium
GGTATCTTCTTTCCCACGGTGGTCCTCCTTCTCTGCGGGCGTCTTGCAGGACACCCCGAACCTTGCCAGAGGCAAGGCCTCAGATGGCGGACCACCGCCCTACTTCAACAAATCGGGGGACAACCTCGCCTCGATCCGCTTCTGCTCGTTTTCCGAGACCGGGTTGTTGTGCGCCAAGGTGTCCTGGCGGGTTCAAGCTCCTCGAGCCACTGGTTGATCCAATGCTGCTTGTGGATGATCGGCTCGAAGTCCGCCCAGTTCTTCTCGATTATGTTGCGGAGGTCGCTGAAGTCTGAGTAGTAGATCTCGTGGGCGCCGCGCTTCCCGTGCCACGGCACCATGTCCTCCTTGTCCTTTCGGCCCTGGACAAGCTTGCGTACCCCGCTGGGCGCCTGGGTGAGCCACCAGTCCCTGCCGTGTTTCGCGGTCAGCACCCGGTTGATCACGCTTCGGATCGAGTTCTCCAAGAGGTACATCTTCGGGTAGAGCTGAGCCATCCGGGCTGCGTCCGTAGCGACCGATGTCGGAAGCAGGAGGTCGACGGCCGGGATTTCGGCGGACATGCGAACGGCACGCGAAGCAGGTGCTGCCGGCTTCGGCGCTGCCGCCCGTCTTGGAGCTGTGGTGACGACGGGAGCTCCGTGGCTCCGCGGGACCATCCCTCGGACGCGATCGACAGTCTCGCGGTCCAGGTACTTCGTGAGATCGATGCCCTTCTGGTGGGCGAGGACGTACGCGGCGTCCTCCGTCCTCATCGGCCCGTGCTGCTTCTTCACCTCGCCGACGAGCTGCGACAGCCGTTGCGGCGTGACGTTCCCAAGCTTCTTCAGGAGCTCCGACCGGACCTCCGGGTTGGTTGCCATGCTCCCGTCAGCCCTTCGCGGGCTGCGCGTCGTCGTCGCGCGTGCGGTCCAGGTACCAGCGGACGATCGCGTCCTCGTTGCGGGCCACGATCACGCTCCGACCCGTTGCCCCTGGGGCGACCTCGACGAGCCCGAGGTCCAGTAGCTCCTTGACGAACAGCTGCGCTGCCCGGTCGGTGACGCCCGCCGCCTTCGCGAGTTCGGGGCTCCCGGCACGGCCGTCGATCGAGTCGAACATCGACATCCGGGCGGATGTCCTCAGGAGCTCAGCCCGGAGCTTCGCCCGCAACTTCCGCTCCTCCGCTCCGGTCAGGAGCGCCAGCCGCCTGTCAATCGAGCGAAGGAGCCGGGTGGTCTGGTCGTTGTCGGTCATCGTCGTCACACGCCTACGCGGCGGACTTCTTGGCTCGCACGGCCTTCGGCGGCGGGGTCTCGATCCCGAGCTCAGCCAGGGTGAACGACGCCCTTGGGGACGCAGCGTCAGGGTCGACAAGCACGGCCGGCATCCATACCTTCAGCCACTTGGCGATGTCGTTGTGGTTCGCGCCGGTGGCCTTCTCGATCGCGATCACGCCGGTCCCGCCGTCCATCGCCGCATACGCACGCCGTTTCGCGTCCGTGTCGAGGAGCACCTCCGCACTCGACCGCAGCGCCGGCAGCGCTGCCAGTCGTGTCCAAGGCGCGATCTCCCTGAGGATGCGGATCTCCTCCACCCGGTCCTCGCCCGCCATTCAATCCACCTCCAGTGTCCGGGTCGGGTTCGACCCCTCTGTCACGGCTCCCAGCTCGCGGAGCTGCCGGAAGAACTTGCTGGTGGCGCCTTCGTCGAGCGCCGCCTCCGTGGAGATCTCCCTCTGCGTTCGGCTGCCGTCCGCCAGCTTCCATGCCTTGCGCCTGGTCACTGTGGACAGCAGGTCCCGCACCTGTTGGCGCTTCGCCTCCAGTCGTTCCGCTTGCCGCTGCTCGTAGCCTTGACGGTAGTGGTCGGCGATCGGGATGAGGAGATCGCGGATCTCACGAAGCAACTCTGTGTTCTCGTCCGGCAACTCGACAGTCCTCAAAGCCAACTTGGCGAAGAAGTTGGGTCACATTCTACGCAGAGCCTCTTCGCTGTTGCAAGTCAAACTTGCCGCGTTCGGACATCTGTTCTAGCCCGACACCCACGTGCGAGTCTGCCTGCACGAGGTCGGTCGCGCCTACAGCCGGTCGCCTGGGCTGAGCCGCTTGTAGGCCTCGCGGGCGCGTTCGTCGGCCGCAGACGCGCCGTAGCGGGCGAGCATCTGGCGGCTTTTCCAGCCGGCAAGGCGCATCAGGTCGCCCTCGGTACCACCGGAGGCGAGCCACTGGTGGGCGTACGTGTGCCGGAACTGGTGCGGGTGAATGTCGGGCAAGCCCGCCTCGCGCCCGCGCCGCTTGATCGCAGGCTCGACGCCGGTCTCGGTTAGCCGGCCGCGCTTGCCGAGCCATAGCCAAGGCTCCGACGCGTCAGGCCGCTTCGATCGAGCGCGCAGGTAGCGATCGATGGCCTGGCCGGTCTTGTGGCCGAACGGACACGCCCGCGGCCGGCGGCCCTTGCCGAGGACGACGGCGGTCTCCTGGTCGAGGTCGACGTCCTCCAGTTTCAGCCCCGCGAGCTCGCCGCGGCGCATCCCGGTATCGAGGAAGAGCCGGATCATCGCGTTGTCGCGGCGGTCCTCGAAGCCGGTCGCGGCGCAGGCCTCCAGCAGCTTTCGCAGGTCGTCCTCGCGGAGGACGGGTGGGGGAGTCTCGGGCACGAGCGGCGGGCGCATCGTCGCCATCGGGCTCGCCGCGATCTCGCCCTCGGCGGCCAGCCACTTGAAGAACTGCTGGAGCGAGCGGAAGCGCTGCGAGAGGGTGGCCGGGCGCATCCCGGCGTCGGAGCGCTCGACGAGGAAGGCCTCGACATCCTCGCGCCGGACGTCGGCCACTCGGCGCGGGCGATGGCGGCGCGGCTCGGCAAGGAAGGCGTCGAACTGCTCGACCGCCTTGGCGTACGTGACGATCGTTGACGGCGCTTTGTTCTCGGCCCGGAGGTGGCGGGTGAAGGCGGCGAGGTTGGCGGGGACGTCGGGTTCGGCTATAGAATCGGGGCGAGCCCGACCGCGGGCGCTGGGAGCCATAACTATCGGCCGCCGTGCTTGGAACCATGGCGACAGCTACAGGCTCGAAATCGACTGCGGTCAAGCTCCGCGCCAGTTGTGAACTGTGACTGAGCGTGAATCGGCGGCGGAGTAGCTCAGTGGTAGAGCAGGGGACTCATAAGCCCTTGGTCACAGGTTCAAATCCTGTCTCCGCTACCAACTTCCGAACGTGAAGCGGCCCCTCGGGGATCCCGAGGGGCCGCTCATTGCCCCTCCGTGGACGGCCGGGCCGGTCTGTGCCGCAGCCGCCATCGTGGGCAGACAACCGCCAGTGCCGGGCCCGCTGGCCGGCCAGTTGACTGGACGTTGTCGCGCCCGATGGTGACCAGCCTCCTCGGATCGACCTCCGCGAGGAGGCTCGGCGCCGCTCCGGATCGACGAGGGCAGCCTGTTCGGTCACCGGCGGCACGCCGCGTGGGAGGGCCCGAACGCCCCGCGTGCGGCCTACCCGAACGGGTGGTGGAGCTCGGTCCATTCGGCGACCCTGCGGGGGGCGGGTCGGCCCTCGCCGGCGGCGGTGTCCGCATGCGATCGTCCCGTCAACGGTCGAGGGCGGTGTTCGGGCAGACATTCGCTCCCGATCGGAGTGTCGACCGCGGTACCCTCCCCCCACCCCCGCGGTTTGCCCTCATCCGAGGAGCCGGCGCCCGCCAGTGGCAGCCGGCTCCTCTGACGTCCGCCGCCGCTCGGTAACGTAACTCGCGACGGCCAGGAGGCGGGCGCGCGGCCCCGCCCCGGTTCCCCGCCGGGTCGATGCGGGGCAATCCGTTCCGCCGGTCCCTGGCGTACCGACCGGGGACGGGGGATCCCGGCCGGCGGGCGCGGTCCCGTGCCGCGAGTCCCGGACCGCCAACCCGACGGTCCAATCGGGCTCTCAGAATAGGGACGCTATACTCGTGGCACGGTTGGTCCACGACCCGCCGCCTGACCCGGAGGCTCTCCTTCTTGAACGCAAAGTTCCTGCGCAACGGGATCGTGATGCTGGTGCTCGTGGTGGGCACGGTCGCGTTGCTCTACACCTGGCTGATGCAGCCCACGACCACCAATTCCGAGCCGTACTCGACGTTCCTGAACGATGTCACGGCCGGCAAAGTGGCCAAAGTCGAGCAGCAGAACACGACCCTCACGGTCACGACCAACGCGTCGCCGCCCGAGACCTACACGAGCGAGGTCGCGAGCCCGCTCGTCAACGTCTACGACGACATCAAGGCCGCGGCCCAGAAGGGTGGCGTCGACTACACCAAGATCGTCTACCAGCCGGTCGCGGCCGCGGACACGAGCTGGATCGGCCTGCTGGCGTCCGTCCTCTTACCGGTCCTCCTGATCGGCGCCTTCATCTTCTTCATGATGCGCCAGGCCCAGGGGACCAACAACCAGGCTCTGAGCTTCGGCAAGAGCCGGGCCCGCATGTTCCTGGGCAACAAGACCGTCGTGACGTTCCAGGACGTGGCCGGCGTCGACGAGGCGAAGATGGAGCTCCAGGAGGTCGTGGAGTTCCTGAAGTACCCGGAGAAGTTCAACACGCTCGGCGCGCGCATCCCGCGCGGCGTGCTCCTCGTCGGCCCTCCGGGAACGGGCAAGACGCTGCTCGCCCGGGCCGTGGCCGGCGAGGCGGGCGTGCCCTTCTTCAGCATCAGTGGCTCCGAGTTCGTCGAGATGTTCGTGGGCGTCGGCGCGAGCCGTGTCCGCGACCTGTTCGACCAGGCCAAGCGCAACTCCCCCTGCATCGTCTTCGTCGACGAGATCGACGCGGTCGGCCGGCAGCGCGGCGCGGGCCTCGGCGGCTCGCACGACGAGCGCGAGCAGACCCTGAACCAGATCCTGGTCGAGATGGACGGCTTCGACACGAACACCAACGTGATCGTCGTCGCCGCCACCAACCGCCCGGACGTCCTGGACCCGGCCCTGCTGCGGCCCGGCCGCTTCGACCGCCAGGTGATCCTCGATCGGCCCGACATGAAGGGCCGGGTCGCGATCCTGAAAGTCCACACCAAGGGCAAGCCGCTCGACAAGACGATCGACGTCGAGAACCTGGCCCGCCAGTCGCCGGGCTTCAGCGGCGCCGACATCGCCAATCTCGTCAACGAGGCCGCGATCCTCGCCGCCCGGCGCAACCGCAAGGTGATCGGGATGAGCGAGTTCGAGGAGGCGCTGGAGCGGATCGTCGCCGGCCCCGAGCGCAAGAGCCGGGTGATCAGCGATCCCGAGAAGCGGATCATCGCCATCCACGAGGGCGGCCACGCCGTCGTGCAGCGGGTCCTGCCGAAGTGCGACCCGGTCAACAAGGTGACGATCATCAGCCGGGGCATGGCTCTCGGCTACACCATGGCCCTGCCGGTCGAGGACCGCTACCTGCAGTCGAAGTCCGAGTTCGAGGACAAGATCGCGGGGCTCCTCGGCGGCAACGCGGCCGAGAAGCTGATCTTCGGCGACACGACGACCGGCGCGTCGAACGACATCGAGAAGGCAACCGATCTCGCGAGGCGCATGGTCACCGAGTTCGGGATGAGCGACAAGCTCGGGCCGCTCGCCTTCGGCAAGCGCGACGAGATGATCTTCCTGGGGCGCGAGATCGGCGAGCAGCGCAACTACTCGGACGAAGTCGCCAAGCAGATCGACGAGGAAGTCCGGGCGATCATCGACCACGCCTACACCCGGGCGATGGAGACCCTGACCGAGAACAAGCACCGGCTGATGGCCCTCGCCGACAAGCTGATCGCCGAGGAGACGGTCGACTCCGTGGAGTTCGAGAAGCTCTTCGCCGATCTGCCGCCCAAGGAGAACCAGCACGGGGCGCCGCCCCGGGTCGTGGCCCCGGATGCCGCGACGCCGGGCGCCGCTCCGACGCCGACGCCGAGCCCGGCCTGAACCGGGCGCCGCTCCCGCACCGCCGATGAAGGGCGGGCCCGCCGGGCCCGCCCTTCTCGCTGCCTTCGCTGCCGCTCGGCGCCGCGACCAGCCGCGCGGCCCGCGGACGGCTAGAATCAGGTCATCCCGACCGACTCGTGCGGAGGCTACCCATGACCGAAGCGACCGGGGAGCGCCTGCCCTCCCTCGATGCAGCCCTCGAGGCCTACCTGGTGGGTAACCGCCGGCAGCGCCTGGACTTCTACGTGGACTTCCTGCGGATCCCCAGCATCTCCACGCTGCCGGAGCATGCCGCCGACTGCCGGACCGCGGCTACCTTCCTGGCCGACCGGCTGCGCGCCGTCGGGCTGGAGCACGTCGAGATCGCCGAGACCGGCGGCCATCCCATCGTCTACGCCGACTGGCTGCACGCCGAGGGGGCGCCGACCGTCGTGGCTTACGGCCACTACGACGTCCAGCCGGTCGATCCGGTAGAGGAGTGGCAGGCACCGCCGTTCGAGCCGGTGGTGCGCGACGGACGGATTCTGGCCCGCGGCGCCAGCGACGACAAGAGCAACGTCACCATCCTCGTCCAGGCGATCGAGGCGGTCCTGGCCACCCGTGGCCGGCTGCCGGTCAACCTCCGCCTGGTCGTGGAGGGCGAGGAAGAGGCCGCCTCGGAGCACCTGGAGCCCTGGCTGATCGCCAACCGACAGCGACTCGGCGGCGACTTGGCCCTGATCAGCGATTCCGGCTTCTTCGACGGCAACCTGCCGGCCATCACCGTCGGGCTGCGCGGGCTGATGTATGCCCAGATCGACGTGGTCGGACCGTTCCAGGACCTCCATTCGGGCAGCCACGGCGGCGCGGTCGAGAACCCGGCCAACGCCCTGGCAAGGATCATCGCCGGGCTCAAGGACGACCACGGCCGGGTCCTGGTGCCGGGCTTCTACGACGAGGTCGTGCCGCTGAGCCCGGCCGATCGCGCCGCCTTCGCCGCGCTGCCGTTCGACGAGGAGGCCTACCGGGCCGCGGTGGGCGTGCCGGCGCTGGTCGGCGAGGCAGGCTTCAGCACGCTGGAGCGGCGCGGGGCGCGGCCCACCCTCGACGTCAACGGGATCTGGGGCGGGTTCCAGGGGGAGGGGAGCAAGACGATCATCCCCGGCCGGGCCCACGCCAAGGTGAGCTGCCGGCTCGTCGCGAACCAGGACCCGGAGCGCATCTTCGAGCGCTTCCGGGACTACGTCGTCCAGATCGCGCCGTCCGGCGTCCGCGTCGAAGTCACCAGCCTGGGCAGCGGCCGGCCGAGCCTCACCTCGATCGACCATCCGGCGACCCGGGCGGCCGCCCGCGCGCTCGAGGCGACGTTCGGGGTCGGCCCCGTCTACTCCCGGGAGGGCGGCTCCATCCCCTTCGTGGCGACCTTCGAGACCGTCCTGGGTCTGCCGGTGACGCTGCTCGGCTTCACGCCCCCCAACGACAACGCCCACGCCCCCAACGAGTGGATGGACCTCGCCAACTACGAGAAGGGGATCCGGGCCATGGCCCGCTACTGGGACGAGCTCGCCGCCGCACCGGAGCTGAACGGCCCGCGCCCCTGACCGGTTCCGCGCCGCGGGTGGTCGGAACGGATCGGTGTGGGTGGGTGATTCGGGGGGAATCCGATGCTAGGATGGCCCCACGTCACAACCCGGGGAGGAATCAGACCGCGTGAGCACCGAAGCGCCGGACAACGTCACCCCCACCGCGAAAACCACCTGGCGCCTGGACACCGACAACGGGAGCATGGCCCCGCGTTCGGCGCTCGACGTCCTGGTCGACCTCAACGACCGCGTCACGAGCGGCCGGCTGGCCGAGTACCAGCCGATGCCGCTCGGGTTCACCCCGCTCGACAAGACGATCGGCAACGGCCTGCGGCCCGGCGAGCTGCTCCTGATCGGCGGCGCCCAGGGAACCGGCAAGACGACCATGGCCCTCCAGATGGCCCGCAACGTCGCCTCCGGTGGCCAGGCCAACGTCCTCTACCTCTGCTTCGAGCACGAGGAGCACTACCTGCTGAACCGGCTGGTGGCCATGGAATCGGCCCTCGCCCACCTGCCTCACAAGACCGGGGCGATCAAGATCCAGGACGTCCGCAGGGAGATCCTGGGCTCCTGGATGGCCGAGGGCCAGGGCGGCCCGCAGCTGGCCAGCAACCCGCGCCTGCGGCCCAGCCTCGATCGGATCGCGCGCTACGGGCAGAACCTCTTCCTGCTGCGGGGCTCGCAGACGGCCAGCACGATCGAGAACATCCGGCGGCTCGTCCAGCAGCACCGGCTGCTCTCCGGCGAGCGCCAGCTGATGGTGGTCGTCGACTACCTGCAGAAGGTGCCGATGTATCCCGAGCCGAACACCGAGGCGGAGAAGGTCACCTTCGTCGTCAACGGCCTCAAGGACATCGCGCTCTCGGAGCAGGTGCCGGTCATCACGATCGTGGCCGCGGACAAGGAAGGGCTCAAGGCCTCGCGCCTGCGGAACCACCACCTCCGCGGCTCGTCGGCCATCAACTATGAGGCCGACATCATCCTGATCATCAACGAGAAGTACCACATCGTCGCCAAGGTCAACATCGAGTTCAACCCGTACCAGGCCCAGCGCTTCCGGGACTGGGTGGTCCTCTCGGTCGAGAAGAACCGCGGGGGCCAGGACAATGTCGACCTCGAGTTCGAGAAGCACTTCGAGTTCAGCTGCTTCGACCCCAACGGTCGGACGGTCCAGGAGAAGCTGATCGAGGAGCGCCTCTACAACGACTGACGAGGCAGCATGCCGGAACGACCGGGTGACCGCTTCCCGGAGATCGTCGAGATCGTCGTCGAGATCCCCCGCGGCAGCCGCAACAAGTACGAGTACGACGAGGCGGCCGGGGTCTTCCGCCTCGACCGAGTCCTCTCGTCGGCCGTCTTCTACAACTTCGACTACGGCTTCATCGAGGGGACGCGCGCCGACGACGGGGACCACACCGACGCCCTGCTGATCATCGACGAGCCCACATTCCCCGGCTGCCACGTCTGGGCCCGCCCGGTCGGCGGCCTGGAGATGCGCGACGAGAAGGGCTTCGACTTCAAGGCCCTCTGCGTGGCTGTCGGCGACCCGCTCTACCGGCACGTGCGGGATCTGAGCCAGGTTTCGCCCCACCAGCGGCTGGAGATCCAGAACTTCTTCGACACCTACAAGCTCCTCGAGAAGAAGGAGACCGAGGTGGTCGGCTGGCGCGAGTTCGACAGGGCGCGCGAGATCCTGCTGAACGACCGGGAACGCTTCGAGCGCGAGCGGCCGGCGTGAACGGCACCCGCGGCGAGGGTCGCGGGTGGGTCGCCGCGGGGCACCTCCGGGCGCCGGACGGGGCGGCCGCGGCCGGCCACCCGGCGTCGGAGCGGCGCCGCTGGCAGCCGGACCGCCGGCCGGGTCGGCGGCTGTTCGTGGCCGTTCCCCTCGCGGACGAGCCCCGGCGGGCCGTGGAGCTCCTGGTGGAGCGGGTCCGGGCCGGAGAGCCGGTGCCGCCTGCCCGGGGCCGGCCGGACGTGCGCTGGGTCCGCCTGGACGGGCTCCACGTGACGCTCCGTTTCCTGGGGCCCACGCCGGAGGAGCAGCTGTCGGCGGTCGGGGCGGCCGTGGCCGCCGCTGCCGCGACCGCGGCCCCGTTCGAGATCCGCATCCACGGTGGCGGCGCGTTTCCCGGCGCCTCCCGACCGCGGGCGGTCTGGCTGGGCGTGACGGCCGGTGAGCCCGAGCTGGCGGCCCTGGCCGCCAACCTGGACGCCGCACTGGAGCCCCTCGGCTGGCCGCCCGACGAGCGGCCGTTCCGGGCCCACCTGACGCTCGCCCGGAGCGACGGGGTGGCCCGCGCCCGCGACGTCGTGGCGCGTCTGGAGGAGCTGGCCGCGGAGCTCGACGTGGCCTGGCGCGCGGAGCGCCTGGTGCTCTTCGAGAGCCACACCGGTCGCGGAGCCGCCGTCTACGAGGCGCTGCGCGAGGAGCGGTTCGGCCGCTGATCCGGGGTCGGAGGCCGGACGTCCGGCGGGTCGCGGATGGTACCATCGGCCCCGATCCGCGATGGGCGCGTCTGCCCGAGCCGCTAGAGGAGGCGGAGTGTCGACGATCCAGCGAGGCCGGCTCGTGATCGCCCTCGGCCTGCTGAACCTCGCCCTGGCCGCGGTGGCCCTCGCGGTCAGCCTCTCGTTCCCCACCGTGTCGCCCGGCCCGGCTCCGGCCGGGGCCAGCGCCACCCCGAAGACCGCGCTGCGGAGCGCTTCACCGGTGCCGGCCACGCCCCCGGCGTCCGGCACGCCGTAGATCG
>JAJYJR010000167.1 GCA_021789355.1 Chloroflexota bacterium
CTGTCGGCGGCCGTCCTGGACGAGCTGCTCCGGACCGACGAGGCGCCGGCCGGCGCGCTCTGGCTCACGCCCCCGAGCGGCGGCGCGCTCGCGCTGATCGCGGCCGCGGGTGACGGCGCCAGCGTGGGCCGATCACGGGCCGGGGACCGGGCCGCACCGGAGGCCGCAGAGCCTCCGGTCACCCCCGCAGGAGTACCCGCCGCGCCGGAAGCCGCAGAGCCTCCGGCCACCTTCGCGGACGCGGCGGCCGCGGCCGAGTGGTGCCGTGCCGCCGGGTGGTCGGGCGTCGCGCTCGAGGAGAGCCGCGACACCGGCGACGCCTTCGAGGTGCGGACAGTGGGCTTCGTCGCACTTCGCACGCACCGCGCGGCCGGGGGCGGCGAGCCGCCCCAGTTCCTCCCCCGGGTGCGCCACGAACTGGCCATCGCGTTCCGCGCCACGCAGCTCCGGGAGACGCTGACCCGCGAGCGGTCGCTGCTCTCGGCGATCCTGGACGGCGCCACGGACGCCATCGTGGCCGTCGACGGACAGCGGATGGTGGTGCGGCTGAACCCGGCCGCGCTGGGGCTCCTCGATGTGCCTCCCGAGAGCGTGCCTGCGCCGTGCCGCGAGCTGCTCGGCTGCGAACCCGGTACTGCCGCCGAGCACGGCGGGCGGCCGAGGTGCGGCACTCGCTGCCCGTTCGAGGAAGTGCTGGCCGGGGGGTCGCCGATCGTCGGCCGCGAGCAGACGGTGCTCGGGCGGAACGGGAAGGAGGTTCCGGTCGTGGCCTCGTACGCGCGCATGACCGGACCGGACGCGGGCGCAGTGGCGGTCATGCACGACCTTCGCGCGGCGCGCGCACTCGACGAACTGCGGTCCAGCTTCGTGGCCGCCGTCTCCCACGACCTGCGCACGCCGCTCGCCCTGATCACGGCCTACGTCGACACCCTGCTCGGCCTGGATCTCGACGAGGCGACGCGCCGCCGGTCCGTCGAGGGCATCGGAAAGGCGGCGGAGCACCTGACGTCGCTGGTCAACGAGATCCTCGACGTTGCGCACCTGGAGAGCGACCGGATCGCGCTGCGGCGCGAGCCCGCGTCGATCTCCGCGATCGTCTCGCGCGTCGCGGCCGAGTTCGGGGACGCCCCCGGCATGCCGCCGATCGAGGTGAGCGTGCCGCCGGACCTTCCGCCGGTCGACGTCGACGCGGACCGCATCGCGCAGGTTCTCGACAACCTGGTGGCGAACGCCGCCAAGTACGGCGGCGCGGTCGCGCCGATCACGATCCGGGCCGGACGCCGGGACGGCGCGGTGGTGGTGAGCGTCGAGGACCAGGGCGAGGGCATCGAGCCCTCGGAACGCGACCGGGTCTTCGAGCGCTTCTACCGCGGCCGCCAGGTGCGTGGGGGAAGCGCCCCGGGCAGCGGGCTGGGCCTGTACGTGTGCCGGCGGCTGGTCGAGGCGCACGGCGGGTCGATCTGGGTGGACGATCGGGATCACGGCACCTCCATCTCGTTCACGCTGCCGCTGGCGACCTCGACGCGGGGCCGGGGGGTCCGGGGCGCCGGATGGGTGGGCGCGACGTGACCGAGGCCGGAGGCGAACGCATCCTGATCGTCGAGGACCAGCCGGAGTTCGCCGAGCTGCTCAGGCTGTGGCTCGACCGGCACGGCTGGCAGACCCTCATGGCCCGCGATGGCGGCGAGGCGCTGCGCGTGTTCGACGAGCACGGGGCCGACCTGGTGCTGCTGGACATCGGCCTGCCCGGTCCGGACGGGTGGGAGGTCATCGGCCGGATCCGCGAGCACAGCCAGGTGCCCGTCCTCATGGTCACGGCCCTGGGATCGGAGGCCGACAAGATCCGGGGGCTGGGCGCCGGCGCCGACGACTACATGAACAAGCCGGTGAGCTTCCCCGAGCTGATCGCGCGGGTGCAGGCCGCGCTCCGGCGGGCACGCCCCCACGCCGCCGCGCCCGAGGACCCCGGCATCATCATGCGGGGCGCCGTGCACATCTATCCGCGCAGCCATCGCGTCCTGATCGGCGGGATCGAGATCCATCTCACGCCCACCGAGTTCCGCCTGCTCCGGTACCTCGCCGAGCACCCGGGGGAGCTGGTGGCGCACCGCGAGCTGCTGCAGGCGGTGTGGGGTCCGACCTACGGTGACGACACCCAGTTGCTCCGCGTCACCATGCGCAACCTCCGCGCGAAGCTCGCGTCGGCGGCGCCGGAACGCCGGTTCATCAGCACGGAATACGGGCTGGGGTATCGCTTCTCGGAAGGCTGAGCGCCGCGTGCCCGCGGCCGCCCGGAGTCCGGCACGGGGCTCAGGCTCCGACGGCGGCCGCCGTCGCGGCGACCAGCTGCTCGATGATCGCCCGCGCCACATCCCACAGGTTCGCCGCCCGGCCCACGCGCACGCGCACCTGGTTCGACGCGATCCGCAGCGATCCCGGTGCGAGGCCCATGGGTCGCCACCCCGGCGCCTGCAGCCCGCGCACCACGGCGGATCGCGACCAGTCAGGCGGGAACCGGAAGACCAGGTCCGACTCCTCGCGGGACACCGACGAGATGCCGGCGCGCTCCGCGAGCAGGCGCAGTCGCACCACGTCCAGCAACCGCTCCGCCGGCGCGGGAAGCGGCCCGAAGCGGTCGGCCATGTCGAGGCGAGCGGCGGCGAGATCGTCTTCCGTGCGCACGCGGGACAACCGCCGGTAGAACTCGAGCTTCTGCGGCTCGCCGGCCATGTACTCCTCCGGCAGGTACGCGTCGACCGGCAGGTCGACGGTCGCGGCGGGACGCGGCAGGACCGGCTCCCGGTCCTCGAGCTCGGCCTTCTGCTCCTCGACCGCCTCGGCCAGGAGCCGCGTGTACAGGTCGAAGCCGACCGCGGCGATGTGCCCGTGCTGTTCCGCGCCGAGGATGTTGCCCGCGCCGCGGATCTCCAGGTCGGCCAGCGCGATCTGGAACCCGGCACCGAGCTCCGAGGCGTTGAAGATCGCTTGGAGGCGTTTGCGGGCCACCTCGCTCAGGCGGTCGCGTCGCCGGTAGAGCAGGTACGCGTACGCCCGTCGAGCGCTCCGGCCGACCCGTCCGCGCAGCTGGTAGAGCTGGGCCAGGCCGAGCGCGTCGGCCCGGTCGATCACGATGGTGTTCGAGTTCGGGATGTCGAGCCCTGACTCGATGATGGTGGTGCAGACGAGCACGTCGTGCTCGCCGGCCGAGAACGCCAGCATGACCCGCTCGAGCTGGCCCTCCGGCATCTGGCCGTGGGCGACCGCGATCCGCGCCTGCGGCAGCAGGCGCCGGAGCTGCTCCGCCTGCGCCTCGATCGTCTCGACACGGTTGTGGACGAAGAACGCCTGGCCGCCGCGATCGAGCTCGCGGAGGATCGCGTCGCGGACCAGGCCCGCCGACGCCTCTGCGACCCGGGTCTGGATCGGGAGCCGGTCCTCCGGCGGCGTCTCGATCACGCTCATGTCCCGGACACCCGAGAGCGCCATGTTCAGCGTGCGGGGGATGGGCGTGGCCGAGAGCGTCAGCACGTCCACGGCGCGCTTCAGCTGCTTGAGGCGCTCCTTATGGGCCACCCCGAAGCGCTGCTCCTCGTCGACGACCAGCAGCCCGAGATCCCGGAACCGCACGTCCCTCGAGAGAAGCCGGTGCGTGCCGATCACCAGGTCCACGCTGCCCTGCTCCAGCCCGTCGATGGTGGCGTGCTGCTCGGCGGGCGGCACGAAGCGGCTGAGCAGCCGCACGGTCAACGGATAGGCCGCGAACCGTTGCGTGAACGTCGTGAAGTGCTGCTGCGCGAGCACGGTGGTCGGGACCAGCACCGCGACCTGCGTCCCGTCCTGGATCGCCTTGAACGCCGCCCGGAGCGCCACCTCGGTCTTGCCGTACCCCACGTCCCCCACCACGAGCCGGTCCATCGGCTCGACCCGCTCCATGTCGCCCTTGGTCTCCACCACCGCACGCTGCTGATCGGGCGTCTCCTCGTAGGGGAACGCCGACTCCAGCTCCGCCTGCCAGGGCGTGTCGGGGGCGAACCGGTGGCCGCGCGCCTGTGCCCGGGCCGAGTAGAGCTCGAGCAGGTCCTTCGCCAGGTCGGTCACGGCGCGCCGGACGCGCGCCCGGGTCCGCTGCCACTCGCCCCCGCCGAGCTTCGAGAGCTGGGGGTTCTCGCCGCCCGAGTAGCGCGAGATGCGGTCGATCTGCTCCACCGGCAGGAAGATGCGGTCGGCGCCCGCGAAGTGCAGCTCGAGGTAGTCCCGCTCCTCCCCCGACCCACCGACGCCCCGCCGAACCATGCCACCGTAGCGGGCGATGCCGTGGTCGACGTGGACCACGATGTCCCCGGCGACCAGCCGTTCGAGGAGGTCGCGCGGGACGACCCTGCGGAGCGCACGCGGACGGCGCACCCGGACGCTCCCGAACAGCTCGCGATCGGTGAGCACGACGAGCCCGTCGGGGCCGTCCTCGAACCCGCTGTTGAGGCTGCGCTCCACGAGGGCGACGCCCCCCGGGTCGGGCGGCTCGGCGAGGCGCCTGGCCGGCGCGACGAGCACACCCGCGTCCTCGAGGATCTCGGCGAGGCGCGCCGACTGGTCCGAGGAGATCACCACGCGCCGCGCCTCGGCGCGCCATCGCGCGACGGCGTCCGGGACCCCGGCAATGCGCTGGGGCGGCAGCGCGGGCTCGCGCCAGCCGAACGGGTTGCCGCCCGGCGGCGCCTCCTCGGCCTCGCTCTCCCAGGTCAGCTCGAGCGTCCGCGCCTCGTGCCGCGCCCGCTGCCAGGCCCGCTGCTCCAGGTACGCGTCGGGCCATCCGGCAGGCACCTCGCCCGACTCCTCCAGCTCCGCGCGTCGCTCGGCCGCTTCCTCCCACAGCAGCTGGGCGGCCTGGTCGACGTCGCCGGGCTCGTCGAGCAGCCAGATCGCGTCGCCGACGTGATCGAGGCCGGTGGCGGGTGCCAGCACCCCGGCCCACACCTCGGTCGCGTCGCCGAGCTGCCGGGTGGCCGTCATCCGCTCCAGGTCCGCGTCGAGGAGCGGCGACAGGCGGCCGGCGAGCCGTCCAAGCCGGGCGCGCAGCCAGGCGGCCGTGTCGGGCGGCAGCGGGAACTCGTCCGCGGGCAGTAGCGCGGCGGCACTCACGGGGCCGGTCGAGCGCTGGTCTGCGGGGTCGAACGCGCGGAGCGAGTCGATCTCGTCCCCGAAGAACTCGGCACGGACCGGAAAAGGCTGGCCGGGCGGGAACAGGTCCACGATGCCGCCGCGCCGGGCGAACTCGCCGCGCCCACCGACCTCCGTGACGGCCTCGTAGCCGAGGTCGACGAGCTCGCGCAGCAGGCGTTCCTGGGACAGGCGGGCGCCGTGCCGCAGGACGAGCGGGGCGGACGGGATCTCGGCGGGAGGCAGCGTGCGCTGGAAGAGTGCCTGGGGGCTGCTGACGAGGATCCTCGACCCCGCACCATGCCGCCACGCGGCGAGGGCCGCGACCCGCGCGGCAGTCTCGTCGCGGACCAGCTCGCCCCGCTCGTAGGCCAGCGCGGTCCGCGGCTCGAGCACGACGATCGCGGACGGGTCGCCGAGCCATGCCACGAGCTCCTCGGCCACGCGATCGGCGATCTCCGCGTCGCGCGCGATCCAGGCGAGGCGCTCGCCCGTGGCGAGCGCGAGCGCCGCCGCCAGGTACGTCTTGGCGCCGTGCGGCATCGACGCGTACACGACGTGCCGCAGGTCGCGCCCCGCCCGCCCCTCGCGGACCTGCGCGTACCGCTCCGCAAGACCGCGCAGCTCCGCCGTCGCGGCCAGCAGCGGGGGCAGCGCCGAGAGGTCCGCGACCCGGATCCGGGCCGCGCCGGACCCCCCGCGACCCGCCTGCCCGGGCTGCGGCCGCCGACCGGCCAGCTCGGCCGACGCCTCCGCGATGTGCCGGTCGCGGCCTCGGCGGCCGCGCAGGCGCTGCTCGGTCACGGTGGATCAGGACCGCGGGTCGTGATCGGAAGCGCGGGGCAGGATGCGCCGCCAGCCCGACCTGGTGCGCCGGATCCCGTCGAGTCCCGTGGGGCCGCCGACCTCTCCGGGCCCGGGCTCCGTGACCGGCATGGGTTCGCCGCGCTCCCGGCGTCCCGCGTCGGCGCCGGCATCCCCGGTGCCTTCGGCCACGGCCGTATCGTCGGCGGCACGCGGCGCTGTCTCGTCCGCGCCCCTCGCCCTGCGGCCAGTGGCCGCCGGCCTGGCGTCGGCGGCCGCTGCCGGCGACGACTCTGCCGCCGACGCCAGCGTCCAGCCGTTCCACCGGTTGGCCGCCGCCTGGGCCCCGTCGCGCGCCCAGGACTCGACGGCGTCGGCCGCCGCGTCCAGCAGCTCCGGCAGCAGCTTGCGCTCGTCCCCCGAGAAGCGGCTCAGCACGTGATCGATGGCATCCCGGCGCGGTTCCCCGATCCCGACGCGGAGCCGCGCGAAGCGCTGCGTCTCCAGCTCGGCCACGATCGAGCGCAGCCCGTTATGGCCGCCATGGGTACCCTCCGGCCGGATCCGCAGCCGTCCGAACGGCAGCGCGAAGTCGTCGACCACCACCAGCATCTGGTCGAGCGGCGCGTGCTCCCGGGCCAGGATCTTGCGGACCGCGATCCCGGAGTCGTTCATGAACGTGAGCGGCTTGACCAGCACGATGTCGAGATCGCCGAGGCGCCCCCGCACCGAGATGGCGGCGTCGCGCTCCTTGCCACGGCCCGACAGGCCCGCGCGGTCGGCGATCCGGTCGAGCACCATCCAGCCGACGTTGTGTCGGGTCTCCGCGTATTTCGGCCCGGGGTTGCCCAACCCGACGACGAGTCTCGCGACGCTCATCGCGGCAGGGCTCGGCGGGCGTGGCCGGCATCTACCAGGATGCGGTGCTCCAGCGCCCGCATGGCGGCTTCCTCCTCCACCTCGGCGTGGTCCCAGCCGCAGACGTGCAGCACGCCGTGGACCACGAGCAGCGCCAGCTCGTCGGCCGGTTCCCACGCCACGTCGCCGGTCTGCCCTCCGCGCCCTTCGTGAGCCTGCTCCACCGCCCGCTCGACCGAGACGACGATATCGCCCAGGTGCGGACGGGTGCCCGGCGGGAGCGCGAACGCGGGGGCGCGGCCAGGGCCCTCACGTCTCTGCCCCGCGTGCGGCGGAAACGCGGCGGGCGGCAGCAGCGGAAACGAGAGGACGTCGGTCGGGCCGTGTCTGCCCATCGCCTGCAGGTTCAGCGCCGCCAGCTCTGAATCGTCCGAGAGGATCAGCCCGATGGACGCGGGCGCCGGAGCGCGGGCGGCCTCCAGCGCAGCCGCCGACATGCGGGCCAGCGAATCGAGCGAGAGGATGCGCCGCACGCCGGGCCTGGTCGTCAGCTCGACTCGCCACGGCGGCAGGTAGCGCACGGCGGTGCGGCCCCTGGGTGCGTCATGGGGGGGCGCGTCCGCCCGCTCGGTCACCCCAGCGTCCCGGCCCGATCGGTCACCCCCGTGCTCCGGCCCGCGTCCGGGCGGGGTCACGTCCGCCCGGCGCCGGCGATCCGGCGCGACTCCAGCTCGACGATCTTGTTCTGCGGGTACTCGATGCGCTGGTGGTACATGCCCAGCAGCTGCACCACGAATGCCTCGCGGATCCGCTCGAGGTCGCGCAGCGTCAGGTCGCACTCGTCGAACTGGCCGTCTTCCAGCCGCTCCCGGATGATGCGGCTCACCATGGCACGGATGGCCGGTTCGTCGTGCCCCGTCAGCGAGCGCACCGACGCCTCGACGCCATCCGACAGCATCAGGATCGCGGCCTCGCGGCTCTGGGGCTTGGGGCCGGCATGGCGGAACCGCGCCTGGTCCACCGACGCGGCCGCCGCCTCGGCCTCGGGCGTCGCGGGCGCGATCCCCGCCGCGGCCTGCTCCTGCGCCTTCGCGTGGAAGTAGCTCATCAGCGCGGTGCCGTGGTGCTGCGGGATGAACGCGATGATCGCCTTGGGCAACCCGTACCGGTAGGCAAGGTCGATCCCGTTCGCCACGTGCTCCTTGAGGACGGCCGCGGATTCCTCCGGCGTCAGCAGGTCGTGGACGTTGCCCATGCCCCCCTGGTTCTCGATGAAGGCCGCCGGGTTCGCCAGCTTGCCGATGTCGTGGTAGTAGGACGCCACGCGCGCGAGCAGCGGGTCCGCCCCGATCGCCTCCGCCGCCCGCTCGGCCAGGTTCCCGACCATGAGCGAATGGTGGTAGGTGCCGGGCGTCTCGAGCAGGAGTCGGCGGAGCAGCGGCTGGGACGGATTCGCCAGCTCGAGCAGCTGGAAGCTGGTCGTGATGCCGAACAGGTTGCCGAGCACCGCGAACGATCCCACCGCGACGATGGCCGACCCGCCCGCGGAGCCGGCGGCCGCGCCCCACAGCTGGAGGAGCCCGGTCAGGTCGCGTTCGCCCAGCAGGGTGAAGATCGCGACCACGGCGGCGTTGACCACGGCCATGGCGAGGCCGGCCTGGACGAACCGGTGAAACCGGTCACCCCGGTGGAGCACGATGATCCCCACGAGGCCGCCCAGGAAGATGTACGTGGCCAGCTCCACGGTGCCGGAGACGGCGCCGCCGAGGACTGCCAGCGTGCCCAGCACGACGACGGCGGCGCCGCTGTCGAGCAGGATCGCGAGCAGCAGCCCGACGGTGGCCACCGGGATGAAGAACGGCATGATCGGGCGTCCCGCGGTCAGCTTCAGCGCGAGCACGGCCCCGGCGAGCATGAGCCCGACGAGCAGCAGCGCGTTGTCGCGGTGCCACAGCTCGGGCCGGTATCGCCAGACCCAGCCCAGCAGCAGTGCCACCACGAGGACCGCGAGCAGGAACCAGCCCGCGAGCTTGGCCAGGTCGGGTCGGGGGTTCTCCAGCCCGAGGGCCTGGATCTTCTCCATGTCGGCGGGGGAGATCATGTGACCCTGGTCGACGATCACCTCGCCCTGCTTGATGGTGACCGTGACGGGCGGGGTGCTCTGCTGCGCCTGGGTGCGCGCGGCCTGGGTGGCCGCCGCGTCGTACGAGGAGTTGGCCACCAGGAGCGGCTCGATGATGTCTCCGGCCAGCGCACGCTGGTCCGCCGGGACGCCCGGTGGCAGCGCCGCGGGGAGCGCCAGGCGGGCGGCGTCCAGCTCGGAGTCACGTACCTCTGCCTGCTGGGTCATGACCAGCACGCTACGCATCTCGTCGCGCAGCGTGGTCCAGGAGGCCATGTCCAGTCCCTGGAGCGTGGCCATCGCCGTCTTCGGCAAGCTCGGCAGTGCCCCCGCCAGGGCCGCCTTGCGGGCCTGCTCGGAGAGCACGGCACCGAACGCGGCGTCCACCGGGGCCACGAGTTTGTCGAATTCGGCAGCCTGCTTCGCGGCCGCCAGGTCGCCCTTCTGGGTCGTGTAGTCGTACTGGGGAGGGACGGCCTGCACGGCCGCGTCCTGCGCCTGCGTCGTGAGGATGGCGCTGACGAAGGTCACGGTCCGCGGCGCGGTGATCGCGCTGGGCGCGATGTCGCCCACGGAGACGTGGTAGGCGGTGGGGATGATGTCGATGGAGAAGATGGCCGTGAGCGCGGCCACCAGGATCGCGGCGCTCACGGAGAGCCGGACGGCGTCGCGCCGGGTGAACGCCGCCAGGGGGGCCCGGATCTGCTGGGCCAGCATCAGCCCGAAACCACGCCCGGACCCGCGCCCGCACCGGGGCCGGCCTTCGCCGCCGCGCCCGCACGCCGGGTCAGCTCGCGCGTGACGAGCTGGTTCACCGCTCGCCCGTCGGCCCGGCCACGCACGCGCGGCCCGAGCACCTTCATCACCCGCCCGAGATCCCGCGGGGTTACCGCGGCCACCTCGTCGATGGCCTCGCGCACGAGCGCGTCCAGCTCGTCGTCGCTGAACTGGGGCGGCATGTAGGCGGAGAGCACGTCGATCTTGCGCTGCTCGTCCGCGGCCAGCTCGGGGCGCCCGCCGGAGGCGAAGGCAGCCAGGGACTCCCGGCGCGTGCGGATCTCGCGCGTCAGCACCCCCACCTCTTCGTCGGGGGTGAGCGGTCGCCGCGCGTCCTTCGCGGCCCGCTGCATGGCCGCGATCGCCATACGGAGCGCGTCGCGACGATCCTCGTCGCGCGTGCGCATCGCGGCGGTCATGTCGGCCTGGAATCGCTCTGCGAGTGTCACGGGATGGTGGCTCCCGGGCTGCGCCGTCCGGCGCCC
>JAJYJR010000168.1:0-700 GCA_021789355.1 Chloroflexota bacterium
CGCGACGACCTGATCGAGGGCATGGGCGAGCCGGTCGGCGCGGCCACCGTGATCGGCCTCATGTCCGAGGGCTGGTCGCCGCTCTTCATCTGAACCGCCAGGGGGCCGGAGGGCCGCCCTGGCGCAACGACGACGGTGCCGGCGCGCGCCGGCGAGCCGTGAAGGAAGGTGCAAGGCACGTGGCTGACACCGAGAAGCTCGTGTTCATGGTGATGCACGGACCGGACGACGCGGAGCCCGCGACGATCCCCTTCGTCATGGCGGTCGCCGCGATGGCCTCCGACGTAGAGGTCGTCATCGGTCTGCAGGGTGCCGGCGTCGAGCTGGCGGTCCGCGGCAGGGTCGACAGGGTCGAGGCCCGGGGCTTCCCTCCGCTCGCCAGGCTGCTCGCCGACTATCACGACCTCGGCGGGAAGCTGCTCGTCTGCGGCCCGTGCGTCAACGCGCGGGAGATCGATCCGGCGACCCAGTTCGTCGAGAACGCCGAGGTCGTGGCGGCCGGGAGGTTCGTCGCCGAGATCACCAGCGCCACCAACACGCTCGTCTACTAGCCACACGAGAGGACGCCGCAGGCGTCACAGGAGGACCCGTCAATGCCCGCAGCACTCGTCGACAACGAACTCGAAACCATCACCTCGGCCAGGGTGGTCGACGCCCGCGGCGCCGCCTGCCCGGGCCCCCTCCTCGAGGCCAAGAAGGG
>JAJYJR010000168.1:710-10202 GCA_021789355.1 Chloroflexota bacterium
CGAGCGACCCGGTCACGAAGTCGGACATCGGGGCATGGGCGGCCAAGGTCGGGCACGGCTTCCTGGGCCACCTCACCGCCCAGGGGTACGACCGGGTCTTTGTGCGCCGCGCGAAGTAGCCCTCGCATGACCGAACGGCGGGGTGTCGAGCAATCGCGCCCCGCCTCCAAGCCGCCCTGCAGGAGCACCATCCCATGAGCGCGGTCGCCGCCGCCGAAGTGCGCGAGAAGCAGTCCGGGTCCGTGCCGCGGATCCTGGTCTTCTCGACCAACAACATCTCGGACCCCGGCATCGACCTGGCCGGCAGCCAGCACATGCACTACTCGCCGGGCGTCGAGGTCATCAGCATGCCCTGCACGAGCGGGATCAAGCCCGCCTGGATCGCGCACGCCATCGACCAGGGGTTCGACGGGGTCTTCATCGCGTCAGACGGCGACGAGTGCGCCTACCTGCCCGACTGCAGCAAGCGGGCGTCCCGGATCGTGGGTGAAGCGCAGGCGCTGCTGCAGCAGCACGGCCACGATCCCCAGCGGGTGAAGATGGCCGCCATCTGCTCGGTGTGCGCGGAGCCCTTCACCAGGCACGTCCAGCAGTTCTCGGCGGTGCTCGCCGGGCTCCGGACGGCGGGAGCGAAGTGAGCATGGACTACGACGTCCTGGTTGTCGGCAGCGGCATCGGAGGGATGGAGTCCGCCCTCAAGCTCGGCGACATGGGCTACAAGGTCCTGCTGGTCGAGAAGGAAGCCAGCGTGGGCGGGCGGATGATCCTGCTCAGCAAGGTCTTCCCGACACTCGACTGCGCCAGCTGCATCTCGACGCCCAAGATGGCCGCCACCATCCATCACCCGAACATCACCGCGATGACCTACAGCCAGGTCGACGGGATCCGCCGCAACGGCGACGGACGCTTCCAGGCGACGGTCACCAGGAAGGCGCGCTTCGTCGACGAGAACACCTGCACGGGCTGCTCGAAGTGCGAGACCGCCTGCACGGTTGCGGTGCCGGACCAGTTCAATTCCGACCTCGTGGCCCGGCGTGCCGCCTACATCGCGTTCCCCCAGGCGGTGCCCAAGAAGGCCGTGATCGACCGCGGTGGCAGCTCGCCGTGCTCCTACGCCTGTCCCGCCGGCATCCAGGCCCACGGCTACGTGTCGCTGATCCGCAGCGGCGAATACGAGAAGGCCTACCGGCTTGTGCTCGAGGCGACGCCGCTCGTCGGCACGCTCGGCCGGGCCTGCTACGCGCCGTGCGAGAGCGAGTGCACGCGCGGCTCGCTCGAGGGGACGCTCCCCATCCGCCTCCTGAAGCGCTTCGCCGCCGACCACCATGACGAGACGGCCGACGGCCCGGGCATCGAGGTGGCCGACCCGAACGGCAGGAAGGTCGCGATCGTGGGCTCCGGCCCCGCCGGCCTCACCGCCGCCTGGCAGCTCGCCCGCAAGGGCTACGCCGTCAAGGTCTTCGAGGCGGCCCCCGAGCCGGGCGGATTCCTTCGCCTGGCGATCCCGTCCTACCGGCTGCCGGTCCAGGTGGTCGAGCGCGACATCGACAATGTCCGGGCGATCGGCGTCGAGATCGTCACGAACACGCCGGTCCGGGACCTGGCCGCCCTCAGGGAGGATGGCTTCGACGCCGTCCTCGTTGCGACCGGCACGCCGCGCTCGACGGGCATCGGCGTCCCCGGCGAGGACCGCCTCGGTGTCCTCGCCGCCACGGACTTCCTGCGCAAGGTCAAGCTCGACCAGCCCATGGACCTGACCGGCAAGCGCGTCGTGGTCATCGGCGGCGGCAACGTCGCGATGGACGCCGCGCGAACGGCTCGCCGGCTCGGTGCCACGTCCGTGACGGTGGCCTACCGGCGCGGCCGCGAGGAGCTCCCGGCCCACCACGTGGAGGCCGACGACGCCGAGCGGGAGGGCGTGGCCTTCAGCTTCCAGGTCGCACCGGCCGAGATCCTGGGCGACGCCAGCGGCGCGGTGAGCGGCCTGCGCTGCCAGCGCATGGCGCTCGGCGAGCCGGATGACTCGGGCCGCCGCCGTCCCGAGCCGATCCCGGGCAGCGAGATCGTGCTGCCCTGCGAGGTCGTGATCGGCGCCATCGGCATGAGCCCGGACACGGGCGCATTCGCGAGCCACGTCGCGGCCAACCCGAACGGCACGCTCAAGGCCGACCCGGTCTCCCGCCAGACGGAGGTGCCGTACATCTTCGCCGCCGGAGACGTGGTGCACGGCGCGACCGACATCACGCGCGCGGTCGGCGAGGGTCGCCGGGCGGCGCACATGATCGACCGCTGGCTGACGGGCGGAGCCCTGAGCGGCTTCGACGACCGGCTGCCCGTGGTGGACAAGCAGCAGGTCCTCGCTCGCCAGAAGGCGTACGCGCTCCGCGCGCCGCTGCCGAACGGAACGACCCTGAGCGCGGCTCCCAACGACTTCTCGGAGGTCGAGGCGCCACTGACCGAGGTGCAGGCCCGCGCCGCCGCCGGCCGGTGCCTGGACTGCGCCGTCTGCTCCGAGTGCGGCGAGTGCGTGGCCGCCTGCCCCGTGGATGGCTGCATCGACCTCCACGCGAGGGATACGAAGCTCGACGTCGAGGTCGGCGCCGTGGTCGTCTCCACGGGGTTCAAGCTGTTCAACGCGGACCTCAAGCCGCAGTACGGCTTCGGCACGTACAAGAACGTCATCACCGGGATGCAGATGGACCGCCTGCTGGCCCCGACGCGTCCCTTCAACACCATCCTGCGGCCGGGCGACGGCAAGGTGCCCGAGCGGATCGCGTACGTCCTCTGCACGGGCTCGCGCGACGAGACCGTCGGCAACCCGCTCTGCTCCAAGTTCTGCTGCATGTACTCCATCAAGCAGAACCAGCTGATCATGGGCGCTCTGCCGCTGGCCGACGTCACGGTCCACTACATGGACATCCGGGCGCCGGGCAAGCGCTACGAGGAGTTCTACGAGCAGGCCAGGTCGATGGGTGCCACCTACGTCAAGGGTCGCGTGGCCAAGATCACCGAGAAGGAGAACGGCAACCTGGTCCTGCGCTACGAGGACATCGAGCACGGCGGGGCTCTGGTGGATGCCGAGTACGACCTCGTGGTCCTCGCGGTCGGCGTCCAGCCGAATCGGGACACGGAGCGACTCTTCGTCGGTGAGGAGCTGGCCCACGACGAGTACTACTACGTCGCGGAGCCCGACGAGGACCTGAATCCCGGCCAGACCAGCATCCCGGGAGTCTTCGTGGCCGGCGCTGCGTCCGGCGCGAAGGACATCGTCGACTCGATCCTGCACGCCGGCGCGGCCGCGGCGCAGGTGGCGGCCCATCTGGAACGGACGCAGGCGAAGACGAAGGTGCCGGCATGAGCGAGCGGCGGATCGGCGTCTACATCTGCCACTGCGGAGGCAACATCTCCGACTACGTGGACGTGGAGCGCGTCGTGGCGGCCGTGAAGGACGACCCCGGCGTGGTGGTGGCCAAGAACACCATCTTCGCCTGCGCCGATGCCACGCAGGAGGAGATGGTCCAGGACATCGAGACGCAGCACCTCGACGGCCTGGTGGTCGCCTCATGCTCGCCCAAGCTGCACACCCTGACGTTCCGCGGGGTGGCCAGGCGGGCCGGCATCAATCCGTACACCTACACCCAGGTCAACATCCGGGAACAGGACTCCTGGGCCCACACCGACAACCCCGGCGGGGCCACGCACAAGGCCATCAGCCTGGTGAAAGCCGGCATCGCGCGGACGCGCCTGAGCGAGCCGCTCGAGCCGCTGGTCGTCGAGACCACCCAGAAGGCGATGGTCATCGGCGCGGGGATCGCCGGCCTCCGGGCCGCCATCGGGCTCGCCGATGTCGGGCTCGAGGTGTTCCTGGTGGAGCGCGAGCAGGAGCTCGGCGGGTGGGTCGGGCGCTTCGGCAACATCTACCCGCACGAGCGGAATGGGCGGGAGCTCATCGCGAGCCTGGTCGACGAGGTCAGGAAGCGTTCCAGCATCACGGTCTTCACCAACGCCGAGCTGATGGCAAAGTCAGGAAGCTTCGGCAACTACGTCGCCGCCATCCGGATCAACCGGGACCTCCCCGAGCTGATCCACGTCGAGGTCGGCTCGATCGTGGTGGCGACCGGGTTCGACACCTACCAGCCGGAGGCCGGCGAGTTCGGGTACGGCATCGATGGCGTGGTGACGCTTCCCGAGTTCAAGGCGCTGGTGGACGGCTCCAACGGGTCGCTGTCCTACCACGGCCGGCCGGTCCGGACCGTCGCCTACATCTACTGCGTGGGCAGCCGCCAGCCCGGTGCCAATGAGTACTGCTCCCGGTACTGCTGTGCCGCCACCGTTCATGCGTCGCTCGAGGTGGCCGCGCTGGACAAGCAGGTGCACCAGTACCACCTGTACCGCGATATCCGGACCTACGGGAAGTACGAGCTGATGTACACGGAATCCCGCAAGCGCGGATCGGTGTACATGAAGTTCCCCGAGGACACGCCGCCCTCGGTGTTCCGCAACGAGGGCGGCCAGTTGACGGTCACCACGCACGACACGCTCACCGGTGGCGAGGAGCTCACCATCCCGGCCGACCTGGTGGTGCTGGTGACGGGCATGGTCCCCCGGAAGAACGAGGAGCTGATGAGCCTCCTCAAGCTCCCGGTGGGAACCGACGGGTTCTTCAACGAGATCCACCCCAAGCTGCGCCCGGTGGAGACCGTGGTGGACGGGGTGCTGATCGCGGGGTCATGCCAGGGGCCGAAGAACTCCGCGGAGAGCGTCGCGTCGGGGCTGGCGGCGGTGACCCAGAGCGCCTCCATCCTGAAGAAGGGTGTGGCCGAGCTCGATCCGCTGGTGGCGACCGTCAGCGCCGACGCATGCACCTGGTGTGACAAGTGTGTTGACGCCTGCCCCTACGGTGCGATTGAGAAGGTGGCGGCGAGGGGTCGCGAAGTGGCCGTCATCAGCGCGTCCGCCTGCAAGGGCTGTGGCGGATGCGTGCCCGTCTGTCCCGAGGACGCGATCGACCTGCGGGGCTACACCGATGCCCAGATCCGGGCCGCGATCGACAGCATGCTGGAGGAGCCGGTCGCATGAGCACGACCACGATCCGGGACATCCGGGAGATCGTCCGCGAGGAGCCCGTGATGCACCCCTGCATCCTCGAGGCACTGAAGTCCGGGCCGCTCACGATCCCCGAGATCGCCCAGGCGATCGGGCACCCCGCCGACGAGGTGCTCTTCTGGGTGATGGGCATGCGGCGGTACGGCAAGATCCGAGAGGTCAAGGACCCCACGGACGAGGGCTACTTCCGGTACGCGGCGACGGACTGGGAGGTGCCCGCGTGACCGCGCTGGTGGATGCCGGTCTGCTCGCCGACGTACAGAAGTTCGGGGCGGCGGACGTCTCGGCCTGCTTCAGCTGCGGCAACTGCACCGCGATCTGCCCGCTCTCGACGAACGACGGCACGTTCCCGCGGCGGCTCATCCGCTACGCGCAGGTCGGCATGAAGGATGCCCTGCTCTCCAGCAAGGAGCTGTGGACCTGCTACTACTGCGGCGAATGCTCAGACACCTGCCCCACGCAGGCCGATCCGGGTGGGTTCATGGCCGCCGCCCGCCGCTACGCCATCGCCAGCTACGACCGCACGCGGATCGCGCGCACCATGTACACCAGCCCGGTCCTCGGGTCGGTGTTCGCGGTCCTGCTGGCCGCCTTCTTCGCCCTCTTCATGTACACGAGCCACGGTCCGCAGAGCGCGCAGTCGCTCGCGCTCTTCCAGTTCATTCCCGAGGAGCTCATCCACAACACTGGCGTCGCCGTCATGGTGCTGGTGTTCTTGGCCGGTCTGGCCGGCGTGGCCACCATGGCGCGGGGCATCTCCAGGAGAGAAGGCCTTTCCGCGCGGGACGTGGTCGGGAGCCGTGCCGCGCTGTCCCGCTCGATCCGGGCGCTGTGGGTCGCGCTCGGGATCGAGTCGCTGGGGCAGCGGCGCTACCGCGTCGACTGCGAGACGGTACAGGAGGCGCAGCCGTGGCACCGGCGCCGCTGGTTCATCCACGCGGCCACCATGTGGGGCTTCCTGGGCCTCCTGGCCGCCACGATCCTCGACTACGGCCTCGCGGTGGTGGGGATCAAGGCGACGGGGACGCCGGTGCCCATCTGGTATCCCGTACGGCTGCTCGGCACGGTGGCCGGCATCGCGCTCATCTACGGCACCACCATGCTGATCGTCGACCGGCTGCGGCGCTCGAACCGCTCGGCCAGCGACTCCAGGGCGGCCGACTGGACGCTGCTGGTGCTGCTGTGGGTCACCGGGATCACCGGGTTCCTCATCGAGCTCGCCCTCTACCTGCCGCAGGCTCCCGCCTGGGGCTACTGGGTCTTTCTCTTCCACGTGTCGGTGGCGATGGAGCTCGTGCTGCTCGCCCCGTTCATGAAGTTCGCCCACGCGGTCTACCGGCCGCTCGCGCTGTTCTTCTTCGCGCTGGCAGGGGACAACTTCGCGCTGGCAGGGGACAAGCCCGCCGAGGGCAACGCGGAGGGCAACGCCGAGGCCGACTGACCGCGGGCGCCGGCACCACACCGGCGGGCCGCCGACCCTGGGCGCTTCCCGCCAACATCGCGCCGTTCGGCCCTTGATGCCCCAGCGCATCGGGGCAGAGGCTCAGCCCGTCAGTTCCGCAATGGAGGCGCGTTTCATGACGCTCTCGTTGCCGGCGCCGTCGCGCAGCAGGCTCGCGCCAGCCCCCCTCTCGTGGTCGCCGCTCGTGATCAGGAGCGACCGCTGCAAGGGCTGCGAGCTGTGCGTGACGGCGTGCCCCAAGTCCTGCCTCGCGCTCGATGAGGGCACCGTCAACCGGCTCGGCTACCACCCGGTGCAGCTCACCGACGCTGCGGCATGCACCAGCTGCGCGTTCTGCGCTCGGGTCTGCCCGGACGCGGTGTTCACCGTGTTCGCGGCGCCCAGGGAGACTCCGCGATGACCACCGTCCCCGCCCCCGTGGAGGACACCTCCTTCTCGTTAGAAGGGACGCGCGAGGCACCTCGCCGCGTCCTCATGAAAGGCAACGAGGCGATCGCCGAGGCGGCGATCCAGGCAGGCTGCGACGCCTACTTCGGCTACCCCATCACTCCGCAGGCCGAGCTCCTCGAGTGGATGGCGCGCCGGATGCCCGAGCTGGGCCGGCCGTTCGTGCAGGCCGAGAGCGAGCTCGGCGCGATCAACATGGCGCTGGGCGCCGCCGCGGCCGGGGCCCGGGTGCTCGTGTCGTCCTCCGGTCCGGGGATGAGCCTGATGGCGGAGGGGATGAGCTACATGGCGGGCTCCGAGGTCCCCATGGTGCTCATCAACGTCATGCGCGGGGGTCCCGGGCTGGGCAGCATCGGGCCGTCCCAGAGCGACTACTTCCAGGCCGTGAAGGGCCACGGGCACGGCGACTACCGCGTGCCGGTGCTGGCACCCTCGTCAATCGGCGAGGCGATGGAGCTGGTCGCGACCGCGTTCGAGCTGGCCGAACGCTACCGGACGCCCGTGATCCTGCTCACCGACGGGATCATGGGACAGGCCATGGAACCCGTCGAGCAGCGCTTCCGGACGCCGCCGCGTCTCGACGGATCGTGGGCGCTCGAGGGTGCCGACGGGCGGCCGCCGCGAGTCGTCCGCTCCCTCCACCTGGATCCCGAGGACCTCGAGGAGCACAATCAGCATCTCCAGGAGAAGTACCGCGCCATCGCGGAGCACGAGGTCCGCTGGACCGGCGAGCGGCTCGACGACGCAGAGCTGGTCGTGGTGGCGTACGGGACCGCCGCCCGCGTGGCGCGCACCGCGATCGCGCGCGCCCGAGCCGCCGGGCTGCGCGTGGGCCTGTTCCGGCCGATCACGCTCTGGCCCTTCCCGTCCGCCGACCTCGCCCGGGTGGCCGAGCGCGTGCGCGGGATGCTCGTGGTCGAGCTCTCGGCCGGGCAGATGGTGGAGGACGTGCGACTTGCGGTGGAGGGCCGGGTCCCGGTGACGTTCGATGGACGCACCGGGGGCATGGTGCCCTCGCCGGACGAGGTGGTCGAGGCGCTCCACGAGCTGGCGGCGACCGGCGTCCCGCCTCGACGCTCCCATCGCGTGCGGCGCAGCCCGCCTGCGCCGGTGTCGGGTGCCGAGCACGTCCACCCGCACGAGCCGATGCCCGAGCCGGAGACGGGCCACGAGGCGTTGAGCATCTTCGGCGACGACGCGTGGCAGCCGCTCTGGTACACGGTCCCGGTTGCGTCCGCTCAGGCGCACCAGCGACGTGGCCGCGGACACCACGGACCGGCGGAACGCGACCAGCGCCACGAAGGAGGCAAGCGGTGACCGCGATCGCACCCGCCGCGCCGCGGGTCATCTACCAGCGGCCCGAGCGGCTCACCGACGTCTCCACGCGGTATTGCCCGGGCTGTGGCCACGGCATCGTGCACCGTCTCGTGGCGGAGGTGCTCGAGGAGCTGGGAGTGGACGGGCGTACGATCGCCGTCGCGCCCGTGGGCTGCTCGGTCTTCGCCTACGAGTACCTGGCCTACGACTGGTGCGAGGCTCCTCACGGCCGCGCCCCGGCCGTCGCGACGGGCATCCGCCGCGTTCGCCCCGACGCGTTCGTGCTGACCTACCAGGGCGATGGCGACCTCGCGGCGATCGGTACCGGCGAGATCGTGCACGCCGCGGCCAGGGGCGAGCTGATCACCGCGATCTTCGTCAACAACGGCATCTACGGGATGACCGGGGGGCAGATGGCGCCGACCACCCTGGTGGGGCAGCGCACCACGTCCTCCCCGACCGGGCGCGACGTCAGGACGGCGGGTTACCCGGTGCCCATGACGGAGATGCTCGCCGTGCTGCCGGGTGTGGCCTTCGCAGCGCGGGGGTCCGTGGCCGACCCGTCGTCGATCGGCAGGACGAAGTCGCTGATCAGGAAGGCGTGCGAGGCCCAGATCCGGGGTGCCGGGTTCGCGATCGTCGAGGTGCTGTCGAACTGCCCCGTGGGATGGGGCATGACTGCGCAGGAGTCGATGCGTCACCTCAGGGAGGTGGTGGTGCAGACCTACCCGCTCGGGGTTCTCGTCGACCGGTTGGGGCCGGCCAGGCCGAAGAGTGCGAAGGAGGGCTGAACGATGGAGCGCTCCATCGTCTTCGCCGGGTTCGGCGGCCAGGGCATCCTCTTCGCCGGGCACGTCCTCGCGGAGGCCGCCATGGACGAGGGATCCCAGGTGATCTGGATCCCCTCGTACGGCCCGGAGATGCGCGGGGGGACCGCGTCCTGCACCGTGATCATCGGCGACGAGCCTATCGGCTCCCCGGTCGTGGATCACCCGGACATTGTGGTGGCCTTCAACCCGCCCTCGCTCGCCAAGTTCGGGCCGGCGATCGCCCCGGGCGGCGTGCTGATCGTGAACGATTCGCTTGTCGAGGCGTCCGCCGGGCGGGACGACATCGACGAGGTCCGGGTGCGCTGCACTCAGCTCGCGCGTGAGGCCGGC
>JAJYJR010000169.1 GCA_021789355.1 Chloroflexota bacterium
ACCCTGGCAGCCTGACCCGCACAGGGTCGTGTTTCCTGCAACCCGGTGGACCTTGGGCCCCCGCCCTCGGCCGGTCCGCTCCGCGGCCTGACCTCGGCTGCGTCCAGGCCCAGGGGGCTGGGACGCGCCGGGTGCGGCCCGCATCTGCCTGGTGGACGCGAGTGACTGTGCCTCAGGGCCGCCGCCAGCTCCCCTGCGCGGTCCGCCGTCGAAGGTGTCGTTCGCGGCATCGGACATCGACCGGCGCGACTCGGGGGGCGCCGGCCAGTGGCGGCGACGATGGTGGCCGCGGGTCCTTGACTTCGCCGCTCCACGTTTGGCGCAACCGCCGACGAAGTCAAATCCGATGCTCACGGATGGCGGATGTCACTTCGCGATGGTGCGCGTTCACGCTTGCCGGGAGGCGGGTTGGCGACAGGGCCGCAGGTCCCACTTGTTGCACTTCGCGGACGAACCCTGGGTAATCCGACGGACGCGGACCCACACGGGAGCACGCGGACCGCTCTCGGCAATTCTCGCAGCGCGAAGCCCAAGCCCCACCCGACACCAACCGGGTCCCCCGACCTGGTCTGGAGCGGCTGGCCGACCTTCTCCACCATGGTTCCCTGACCATCCCGCCTCGCTCGCTTCGAGCCTCGGCTTCGCAGGCGGGGCTCGATTGCGCTCTTTCAGGCTGGTCGGCCCTCGAGGACGGCAGCGTGACCTCGATAGCTTTCGCGGTTCGCACGCCCGTGAACGTCACGGAGCCCGTGTCGGCAGTTCACCCGGGAGGCCCAGTCCCGCTTCCTTCGATACCCTGCCTACCGCGTGGGGTGCCCGGTCCGCGGCAGGGCAACATGCCCGACCACGGTGACGGCCTCACACGCTGGCGCCGTGCTCCATCGCAAGAAGGGCCGCATGCTGTGGTTCAACCGGCACGCGGACGGCCGCGCTCGCCGTGCAAGGCCGGATCTCACGGGCTCTCTCGCAACGCCAGGCCTGGGCTCGCGATAGGCGCGAAGTACGTACCTTCACGCGAAGGTACGTCGCGCCCCAGCTGTCGCCACTCGCGCCGAAGGGCAGCCTGTAGAGCATCGACCGTGGGATCGATGACGGCCACCTCAGCGAGGCGCTCCGCAGTGGCTGCGGGATCCTTCAGGCCGGACGAGGTGAGGAGCGAAACCACGAGATCGTCGGGCGCAATCGTGCCATCGCGCAAGAGCCTGCGAGTGACGGCGAGCCCGAGGACGGAAGCCGCCTCGGCGTAAACACCTTCGCGACCGGCGAGATCGAGCTGGACTTGCATCATCTCGTCTTCGGGCGCCCCGGCGGCGGTACCGTTCGATGCGCGCACCGCTGCCACAGCCTGATACGTGGTGTGACCGCCGCCGATTGAGAAGGCGTGTGTCGGTCGCGTCGGCATCGGGCCGAGTGGCGCGTCCGGAGACGCCAGCGCGCGGGCGAGCGGCCCGAAGACCTCGGCCCCGACCAACCTGGGCACACGGTCGACCAACCCAAGTTGGCGGAGATCCTCCCAGCCCCGCTGGATCCCAGCGAGGCAGTCCCCGTAGGCGACGGGAACAACGATCCAATCCGGGACCGCACGGCCGAGCTGCGCCCACAGCTCGTACGCGATCGTCTTGTATCCGTCGACCCCGAATGGACTACTGCCGATCGGCGGATTCATGCTGTTCGTCAGAGGGAACCATCCGAACCGCTCAGCGCATGTGAGCATGATCATGTAGCGTTCTTCGAGTGTGCGGCAGGCCACGACCTCGGCTCCGTAGGCCTGCATGAGCGTCTTCATCGTCGCGGGCACGCTTGAGAGAGTGAAGATCACGCAGCCGAGCCCTGCGCGGGCGGCATACGCGGCCACCGACGCGCCGTGGTTTCCTGTTGACGAGCCCGTGACAACGCTCGACCCGGACCAGCGGGCGGCAGCTACCCCGACCGCGCACAGCCGATCCTTGTGCGACCACGTCGGGTTCTGTCCCTCAACCTTGACGTGAAGTCGGGTCATCCCCCATTCACGTCCGAGGTTGTCGAGGTGCAACAGTGGCGTGTCTCCCTCGCCGATCGTAACCGCGAACCGATCGGGGACCGGCAGGAGGGGTCCGTATCTCCACAGGCCGCTCGCGACGTCCCGAGACTGGATTGCGGCACGGGCTTCGTCTGCGTCCCAAGCGGTGTCGCAGACGAGGTTGACCCCGACCCCGTCGGCTGCGCACGTCCCGCAGCCACCGTACGTGGGAGTCTCCGGCGGATAGGTCCGGCCGCAGCGGGGACACCGCAGCTGCTTGGTCGTCGGTCCCATCGCTACACGACCATCAGGCTGCGGTCGGTGCGGGTCAGGAAGCGGTAGCCAGACGGGGTGACGACGACCGTGTCCTCGACCTGGACGCCCCCCCAGCCCATCTCGTAGTAGGGGGTCTCGATGTTCAACACCATGCCGGCTTCAATCGGGGTATAGACGCCGGGCGACACGATCGGCGGGTCGTACATCTCGATGCCGATGCCGTGCCCGACGTGATGCCGCTCGTAATGCGGAATGCCTGTGGCACGGGTGGCCTCCACGGCCCGGTCGAATAGCTGGGCTGCGGTGACGCCTGGCTTGAGCAGCGCCAGAGACTCGGTTTCGCCCGCCAAGATCGCGTCGTAGTAGCGGCGCAGCTTGTCGCTCGGGTGGCCGAACGACACGGTCCGGGCGATATCCGAGTTGTATTCGCGATAGGAGCAGCCGACATCGAAGCGTACCCAATCACCCTTGGCCAGACGTCGACCGGTTGCATGCCCGTTGGATAGGGCGCCGTGCTCCCCGATGAGGATGTGCGCGAAGGTGATCCGGGCTCCCTCCGCGAGGATGTCCTCCTCGTAGGCACGCAGCAGCTCGTGCTCGTCGGCGCCATCGCGGAATGCGGCAACGCACGCCAGCAGGGCGTGCTCGGCGATCTCGACGGCCTTGCCGAGACGCTCGTGCTCCTCGGGGGTCTTGACCATTCGTATCTGCTGCAATGCGACGTAGCCGTCATCCCATTCGATCTGTGGGAGCGCAGCCTTCACTTGGTCGCGGAGCTGCGGGCGGATTCCGTACTCGTCGAGGCCGACTCTGGCCCCACTGAGCCCAAGCTCGGTCAGGACGCCGACGAGGGCCGTGACGGCGTCGGCGTAGCTGGGCAGCTCACGAAGCTTGATGACATCCCGCTCGAGATCTCCAAGCTGGGCACTGTCATCCCGAACCACGAAGAACGATCCGTACGGGGCGATACGCTGCGCCCCCGTACCAAACGCGGCAACAACGTCGAGTTCTCCGTACGAGACCACAAGAGTGATCGGCAGATCGGGCGAACGCGGCACGACGACGAAGGTGTGAGATGCCGGCATGAGCCACTGCCCGAACGAGTGATAGCTCGCCGCGTACTCGACGTTCTCCCGCGACGTCGCCACGAGCGCATCGAGTCCACGTGCATCCATCACGTTGTATGCACGATCGCGGTTCAGCAACGCCATCTCGGTTCCCTCCTCGCACGCATCCAATGAGTCACAGGGTCGCCGCTCGATACCGGCGCTGGCGGGCTAGGTGGTGACGCCGACCGACGACCGTGGACGCGCCAACAGGCGCCCGAAGCCCGGGACAGGGACGTCGATCCCCACCATCGCGAGCATCGCCCAAATCGTGGCTTGGTTGCTCGCGACGGCGGGCTTGCCAAGCGCCTGTTCGATTGCGTCGACAGCCTCGAGCCCCCGAAACCCGGTACAGCTCAGGAAGACGCCGTCGGCGTCGGCACTGTCGGCTTTGCCCGCCAGTTCGACGATCTCCTCCGGTGTGACCGCCTCTAGGTCCCGTGGAGCAGGCAGGCTCATACCCACGATGCCTGCCACACCGAATCCGCTATCGGCAAGGAAACGGACGACCTTGGCGTTCAGCCACGCCTCGTAAGGGCTAACCAGCAGCGGCCTCCGGATGCCGAGTTCGCGAAATGCCAGCACGACGGCGCTCGAGGTCGTCGTGGCGGGCACTCCGGTCGTCGAGGTGATGATGTCGACGATCTTCCGATCGTATCCAAGCCCGCCGTCGAGACTGCCGGTTGTGCACGCGAATCCGATCACGTCGACACCGGCGTCGGCGACGTCGCTGGCCGCGCTCGGCACGTGGTCGATGAGCCCGCTGATCTCCTCAGGCGTGTCGCGCGTCAGCTTCATGCGCGCGAAATGTGCGGAGATGCCATCAGGAAGCGCGACTCGAGTATCGCGTTCGAGCACCGAGTTTGCCGACGGCAGCAAGAACCCAAGACGCTTGCCCCATTTCATCGCATCCACCTCCTCCTGTTTCAGCTCGGCAGGCCGAGGTACGCCCGGCGAACGTCAGGGTTCTCCAGCATGGCGGTGCCTGTCCCATCGTGGCTGACCTTGCCCAGCTCCAAGACGATGCCCCGTTGCGCGATGCGCAGGGCCTGCACCGCGTTCTGCTCAACCATGAGCACGGTCGTGCCCAAGTCGCGCAGCCGGGAGATCGAGGAGAACACCTGCTCCTGCATCGCGGGCGACAGCCCGAGCGACGGCTCGTCGAGCAAGATTACCTTCGGCGATACGGTGAGCGCCATGGCCATCTCGAGGAGTTGCTGCTCTCCTCCGCTGAGATTGCCGGCCAGCACTCGGCGCCGCGTCGCCAACACGTCAAACGACCTGTAGATGGCCTCGATGTCGGCTCTGACGCCGCCGTCGCGTCGCGTGTAGGCCCCCATCTCAAGGTTCTCCTGCACCGACATGAGCGGGAAGTTGCAGCGGCCCTGGGGCACGATCACGAGGCCGCGGCGCATGCGCTCGCGCGTTCCCAGGCGGGTCACGTCCTCACCCAAGAGGTGGACGGTTCCCCTAGTGGTGCGGACGAGCCCGAATACCGCCTTCAGCAGCGTCGACTTGCCCGCCCCGTTGGCCCCGATCACGGCGGTGATCGTTGCTGGCTCCAGCGCGAGGTCGACGCCGCGTAGCACGGTGACGTCCTCGTAGCCAGCGATCAGGCCATGTATCTCGAGCGCAGGCTCAACGACCAAGGTAGGCCTCCTGCACCGCGGGATCTGCTATCACCGACGTAGGGGTGCCGTCAGCGATCTTCAGACCGTGATCGAGCACGACGAGGCGATCGCAGATGCCCGTCACGAGTTCGATGTTGTGTTCGATGAGGAGGATCGTGGTGCCCTCCATGTGGAGTCGCACGATCCATTCACGTATTACATTGCCGATGGTGGGGTTGACGGCGGCTACCGGCTCGTCGAGCAGGAGCACCCTGGGCGGGACCACGAGCGCGGCAGCGAACTCGACGAGCTTGCGCTGGCCGTAAGAAAGCTGTCCCGCCGGCGTCTCTGTGACACGCGAGAGCGCGAACAACTCGATGAGTTGCGCGACGCGCTGGTGCAGGTCAGGCCTGTGGTTCTGTGGTAGCGCGTACTCAGCCCACTCGGATCGACTGGGCAGCCGTCCCAACCCGACCACGAGGAGGTTCTGGCGGACCGACAGGCTCGTGAAGACGCGCACTGTCTGAAACGTGCGCGTGAGGCCTCGCTTCGCCAAGCCGTGTGGTAATGCTCCGCGAATCGAGTGCCCGTCGAGGGCAATCTCGCCCGCATCGGCAGCCTGGAGTCCCGTGATGCAGTCGATCGCCGTCGTCTTGCCTGACCCGTTGGGGCCGATGAGACCGACCAACTCGCCCGACCCCACGGAGAAGGTCACGTCTCGTAGCGCGTACACGCCGTAGTAGTGCTTGGACAGACCGCGGACCTCGACGGCGCCACCGAGCGGGGACAGGGGCTGGGCCGCCTGCGCCACGGCATGGCTCATGGCCGCTCCTCGAAACCGGCGTCAGGGCCTGGGGCGACCGTCGCCGCTTCCGCGCCGCCTGTCTGTCGCAGGCGCCGGATTGCCTTCTCGGCCTCGCGATAGACCTGCTCGAGACCGTTGGGCACCGTCGTCACGACTGCCAAGAGCAGCAGCCCGTAGATCGCGAGGCGCCACTCGTCCGTGGCCCGCAACAGCTGCGGCAGGACCGTGAACAACAGGGCGGCCGATACGACGCCGCGGAGACTCGCGCGGCCGCCGATGAACACCATAACCAGCAGGATCACCGTGTACGAGATGTCGAACGAGTCCGGGCAAATGACAGTTTGGAAATGCGCGACGAACACGCCGGCCGCCGCTGACAGCACCGCCGAGATGGTCAGGGCGGTGAGGCGGACTGCGGTTGGCGAGAATCCGCGCGCCGAGGCGAGCACGGGGTCGTCGCGAACGGCGGTGAACGCCAGCCCGAGGTTCAGCCGGGTGATCGCCAGCGTGAGCGCGATCGAGCCCGCGGCGATGGCCAGGATGACGTAGTAGAGGCCCGTGTAATCAGTCAGATTGAACACGCCCCCCGGATAGTCGAGGCGCAGTGGCCCGATACCGGTGACGCAGAGCGGCCCGCCCGTAACCGGCACCCAGTTGTTGGCGATCAACTGCGCGCTGAGTTGGAAGCCCAGTGTGCCGATTGCGAACGCATGCAGCGACAGGCGGAACGATGGAAGGCCCACCACGAAGGCGAGGATCACCGCACCGACTGCAGCGGTGGCCAACTCAAGCCAGAAGTCTCCGATCTGGTGCGCGCTCAGGAGCGCGCCGGTGTAGGCACCGAACCCGAAGAAGACGGGCTGGGCAAGACTGAGCGCGCCGATCCGTCCAACGACGACATCGAACGCCACCGCGAGCGTAACGAAGACGAGGGCAGTGATGGCAGTACTGATGAAGTACGGCACGCTCGTTACGAACGGGAACAGCATGGCCAAGGCTAGGCATGCGACCCACGTGAGGATCTCGGCCCCGCTTCGGGAGCGGAGGCTCGCGGCGGTCATCACGCGCGAACGGCTCGACCGAAGAGGCCCTGCGGACGCACGAGCAGCACCAGGATCATCACGCCAAACACGAAGAGGTCTGCGTAGTCGCTGGAGATGTAGGCCGTGCCGAAGGCCTCGACGAGTCCGAGCACAATCGCGCTCACGATGGCGCCCGAGACGTTCCCGAAGCCCCCCATGATCACGGCAGCGAACGCCTTGATGACGACGAGTTGCCCCATCGTCGGCGATACCGTGTACAGGGGGGCGATGGTGACCGAGGCAACCCCGGCGAGTGCTGTGCTTGCGATGACGGCCGCCATTCCGATGCGCTGGATGGGAATGCCAACAACGGCCGCCGCCTCGCGGTTCTGCGCAACGGCGCGCATCGCCTTGCCCGTCTTCGTGTACCGCAGGTACGCGAACAGGAGGCCGAAAGCGAGCATCGTCGCACCGAGAATAACGAACCGCTGGAGCGAAACGTGGTACCCGCCGATTGCCACTGCCACCTGCGAGAGCGGGCTAGGCACGACCTTCGGCACTGGCCCGGCCATCACAGTTGCGGCATTCACGAGGAAGATCGAAACGGCCAGCGTGGCGACGAGCTGCACCTGCCAGCCACGGTTCAGGATCCGCCGGATCACCACCCCGTAGAAGAGTGTTCCAAGCACACCCATGCCCAGGACGGCCACGAGTGCAGCGGGTAGGTATCCGAGGCCGCCCTGTGTCTCGGCGACATACAGCATGTAGGTGCCGACCATGTAGAACTCGCCGTGCGCGAAGTTCACGATCTCGAGGACCCCGAAGATCAGGGACAGGCCGGCAGCGACCAACGCGTATTCCGCACCAGCCGTCAGCCCGTTTACGAGCTGTTGGAAGAGGAGTTCCATCGATCGCTCCCGGCCTGTCAGATCGCCGGTTGACTAGCTGGTCGGGACGACCTGGAGCACTGCCGGTTTCCCGTCCTTGATGGTGGCTAGGAACAGGTTCGGGTGCGCCTGATGGTGGGCGTCGAATGTGATGGGGCCAATCGCGCTCTGCCAGTTCACCTTCGCGAGGCCGGCCTCAATCCCACTGCGGCTCGCCCCGCCTGCCTGCACGGCCCGGTCAATGGTGAGCATGCAGTAGTACGCGAGCGCAGCGTTGTATGGGGGGAAGGTCCCAAACTTGGCCTGGAATGCTGCGATGACCGGCTGATCGGGAGTCTGGACCCAATAGGAGGCCTCGACGATCCCGTTGCCCCACTGTGGGTTTGTCATCGCGTTGATGGCTTCTTGGTTTGTGCACGCCGCGCGACTGAAGATCTTGAAAGTCAGGCCCAGCTCATGAGACTGGTTGACGAGGTTGGCGCAGTCGGCCGCTTCTGCGAAGAAGAGCAGTCCGTCCGGATGGAGCGATGCGATCTTCGTGAGCTGCGGTCGGAGATCGGTGGCGCCCACAGTGAAGTACTCGGTGTCGACGAACTTGACACCATCGGAGGGCAGATCAGCTTGGTAGACCGCAGCCGCCCCTCGACCGAAGTCATTGTTCTGACCGAGGAAGGCGATCGTCTTGACGCCTTGGCTTGCGATGAACTTCGAGAACGTCGCGCCAATGATGGAGTCATCTATGTTCATGCGCCAAGAGAACGCGTTGCCGCCGACACCCGATTGCTGCGAGATCTGCGGGTTCGTCGCCCCGAACGTCACACCCGGAACCTGTCCGCGCTGGAGAAGCGGCATGCCGCCCAGCGTGGCCCCGGAGCAGGCGGACCCGATGATTACGTCGACCTGCTGGACGTCGATGAGGTTACCGTAGGCAGATGCGCCACCCGCCGGCGCGCACTGGTCGTCAGCCGTCACGAGCTGGTACGAGACGCCCGGATCGCTGGTCTTGAGCTGATCGATCGCCAGCTGAATGCCGTGCTCGGCATCCTGTCCGAGGTTGGCCTCCGCTCCGCTCAAGGGAGAAGTCAGGCCAATCTTGACGGTACCAGTCACGCCCGATGCCGCCGCTGTCACAGGGGCAGACGAGGGTGCGGCGGGCGTCGCCGATGCCGCGGCGCCCGCGGGTGCCGTCGACGGTGCTGTGGTCGCGGCGCTGCCGCACGCGGTCGCTACTAGTAGATCGTTCCGGCAATACGCTTACGCATTGTTCTATACTCGCCATGCTGGTGTGCCCCACCCCAAACGGAGGCGAGCATGGCGGGAAGGACAAAGCGTGCCGCGCTGGTGCTGAGCCCCGATCAGGAGGCGATGCTGCGGCGACTCGTCGGAGCGAGAACGGCGCCGGTGCGCGAGGTCGAGCGTGCCAAGATCCTGCTGGGCTACGCGCAGGGGATCCCGATCGCCGACCTCGGGCGGCAGATCGGGGTCAGTCGTCCGACGATCTATGGCTGCATCGACAAGGCGCTGGCGGCGGGTGTGGCGGCCGGACTCAAGGACGCCTACCACCGTCCCCACGAGCCGGAGATCAGCGACGAAGCCCGGGCCTGGGTCGTGAGCGTCGCCTGCACCAAGCCCGTCGAGCATGGCCTGGCCGCGGAGCTGTGGTCGATCGCCGGCCTTGCTCGGTTCGTCGCCGATCACGCCGAGGCGGCGGGCTTTCCCCGTCTGGCCCAGGCGGGCAAGAGCACCGTCTGGCGCATCCTCGACGAGGTCGACATCAAGCCCCACAAGATCGCGTACTACCTCGAGCGCCGCGATCCGGACTTCGATCGCAAGATGCACGAGGTCCTGATGGTCTATCGGGACGTCTCGATCGGTGCCGAGGGGGCCGTTGACCCTGCTCGGCCCGATCCCATCTATACCGTGAGCGTCGATGAGAAGCCGGGGGTCCAGGCACTCGGACTGACCGCGCCCGACCTGCCGCCGATCCCGGGGGTGGCATCGGCCGTCGGGCGCGACTACGAATACATCCGCCATGGCACCGTGTCGATCCTGGCCGGGATCGACCTTCACTCGGGCCACATCCACGCTGCCGTGGAGGACCGTCACCGCAGCGCGGAGTTCATCGGGCTCCTCGCGCGGCTCGATGCCTACTACCCGCCCGAGGCGGTCATCCGGGTGGTCCTCGACAACCACTCGGCCCACATCAGCCGCGAGACCCGCGCCTATCTCGCCACTCGCCCCGGGCGCTTCGAGTACGTCCACACGCCCAAGCACGGGTCCTGGCTCAACCTGATCGAGTGCGCCTTCTCGAAGATGGCCAGGACCTTCCTGCGTCACATCCGAGTGAACTCGGTCGACGAGCTCAAGGCCCGCATCCTGGCGGGCATTGCGGAGTTCAACGACGCGCCCGTCGTGTTCCGCTGGAACAAGTTCGACCTTGGACTGGTCTGATGTGTAAGGACTGGCCCGGAACGATCTACTAG
>JAJYJR010000170.1 GCA_021789355.1 Chloroflexota bacterium
CCTACGCCTACATCTCGGACGCGCACGACAAGCACCCGAGCGGCCCCGCCTACGGCCCCGGCGAGGCCGGCTACGTGGCCGCCCTCAAGTCGTACGACGACGCCTTCGCGACGTTCTTCGCGCGGCTGCAGGCCGACGGGATCACGCCCGCCAACACGGAGTTCGTGATCACGTCCGACGAGAACGACCACTTCGTGGGCGGGGCGCCCTCGAACCCCGGCTGCGACGGGGTCAACGCGCCGTGCACGTACAGCCACGTCAACTGCCCGAGCGTCTCCAGCCCCGCCTGCCCGTCGAACAACGTGGGCGAGATCAACGCGAACCTGACCGGCCTGCTGGCGTCGGAGCAGGGCATCACGACGCCGTTCGCGGTCCACGCGGACTCGGCGCCCAACATCTACATCACCGGCCAGCCTTCCCGGACGGATCCGGTGGCCAGGGCGTTCGAGCAGGCGACCTCGAAGCTCACGCTGACGAACCCGCTGACGGGGGCGACGCAGACGGTCACCAACTACCTGGCCGACCCGGTCGAGGAACAGATCCTCCACATGGTGACGGCCGATCCCATGCGAACGCCGACGGTCACCCTGTTCGCCAACCCGGACGACTACCTGTACGCGGGGGGCACCACCTGCGGGTCGACGTGCGTCCAGCAGGAGTACGGCTACGCCTGGAACCACGGCGACGTCTCACCGGACATCAACACCACCTGGCTCGGGCTGGTCGGGCCCGGCGTCCGGCAGATGGGCGTCGACAACGCGGTCTGGTCGGATCACACCGACGTGCGGCCGACGATGCTGGCGCTCACCGGGCTGACGGACGACTACGCCCACGACGGCCGGGTGCTGTGGGAGGTCCTGTACGACTGGGCCGTCCCGCAGTCGCTCCGGGCGCACCGCGAGACGATCACGCGCCTGGCGGAGGCGTACAAGCAGCTCGACGCGGCCGTGGGCGACTTCGGCCTGGCCACGCTCGCCGTGTCCACCCGGGCGCTGGCCAGTCAGTCGGCCGGCGACGCGACCTACACGCAACTGGAGGATTGGCTGTCCACCATCGGCGGTCAGCGCGACGCGCTGGCCGCGCAGATCTCGGGGCTCCTCGAGGGTGCCGAGTTCGGCGGACAGGCCGTGAACGAGCAGCAGGCGAAGAGCCTGACGGCCCAGGCCTGGGCGCTCATCCGCCAGGCGCAGGCGAAGGCCGGCTCGTGAGGATCGGGGGCTGTCGAGGCACCTGATCGGCCAATCGCACACGGCGGGCGACGACGGCGAAGGCTCTCGCTTCCGTCACCCGCCCCGGACGGGCGTCGGGCTCAGGCTCGGCGCCCGTTCCCGTTCGCCAGCACGCACTTCGCGTGCGGCACGGGCTCCTCGCTCCCCGGGAGCGGATGCAGGTGATAGCCGCGCCATCCGCCCCGGGCCAGGTCGAGATAGTTGTAGTTGTAGCCGACCCGAACCCACTCCCGGCCCGATCGGCGGAACCACTCCTCGTAGTGGAAACGCGCGTCGTCGACGAGCGCCGGGTTGTCGATCTGCCCGGGCGCGGCGAGGTCGATGCGCACGGCCCGGACGGGTCGGCGCTCCCCGAAGTCCCGGAGATCGAGCCGCTCCAGCCGGTCGAGACGCGCCACGATGGTGGCCCTGCGCTGGTTGAAGGCGCGGTCGGAGAGCGGCCTCACTACCCCATCGCCCGGCCCAGTGGCGGGACGGCCCGGCCGAGCGTCACCCGTTCGGCCTCCACGTCGGCGTCGGCGTCCGGTCGCTCGGTCACGCGTGACGGAGCCAGGCTCTCGGGCTCGAGCAGGCCGATGACCGCCCGGGCGGGGATCCGGTAGGTTCGCTCGGAGAGCTTCACCGCGTACAGGCGGCCCGAGGCGATGTAGTTGAGGATCGTGGACGGATGAACGCCCGCGAACTCGGCGACTTCGCGGGGCGAGTAGAAGGATTTCGTCAGGTTCATCGGGGTGGTGGGGCCTCTAACTTCGCGCTATGCCATGATGTGGCGCAGGCCGAAGTTGTCCATGCGGGAACCGGCGGGGTTCGCGGCCGAGCTGGGCGCCGCGCAGAGGGACGCGTCCCCTTCGCCGCTCAGCGTCCCCTTCGCCGCTCAGCGTCCCCTTCGCCGCTCAGCGTCCCCTTCGCCGCTCATGAAATCTCCAGCTGTATTGTGTTTCGATGATGACGTAGTGTTCACGTACCCCAGCATGGTGATAGGCTCCGCTTCGTGAAGACGGCACCCATCTCGACCGGCGGCCAGGTGTCGATCCCGGCGACGATCCGTCGGCGCTGGGGGACGCGGCGGGTGCGGCTGATCGACCGTGGAGACGAGCTGGTGATCCAGCCGATTCCGGACGACCCGATAGCGGCGGCGGCCGGCTCGCTCGCCGCCTATCGAACGCCGGGAACGGACGAGATCCGCGCGCAGCTCCGCGAGGAGGAGGCGCTGGCCGAGGCACGGCGCCACGGTCCGCCCGGCCAGTGAGCGTCCTCGACGCGCAGGCGCTCATCGCGTTCCTTACCGACGAGCCGGCCCGGCCCGACGTGGAGGCGCTGCTCCGTGACGCCACCGATCCGGCGTGCATCGGCGCCGTCGGCTTCGCCGAGTGCGCGGACATCCTGGTCCGCGTGAAGGGCGTCCCTTGGGATGTCGCCGGGCGCGCCCTCGACCTGGCGCTGGAGAGCCTCGAGGTGATCGCGGTCGATGGCGCCCTCGCCCGCCGCGCGGGGGAGCTTCGTGCGCGCCACTACGACCGGGCGCGACGACCGGTCTCCCTCTCCGACTGCCTCGCGCTCGCGACGGCGCTCGGGTCCGGCCAGCGGCTCGCGACGGGGTCTCCGCTGGCGACAGGCACTCGGCTTGCAACGGCGCTCGGGTCCGGCCAGTGGCTCGCGACGGGGGCTCCGCTGGCGACAGGCGCTCGGCTCGCGACGTCCGACCCCGACCTGGCCGCCATGGCGCGCGAGGAGGGCTGCGCGGTGGTCCCGTTGCCCGACCAGAAAGGGCGGCGGCCGGTCTGATCGAGCAGGAGGCGATCCGAGCGGGCAGGCTGCGAGCCGCGGCACACGTCGGCGGTCCGGGGCACCGCGGCCCGTAGGTTCCACGGCCCGTAGGTTCCGCGTCCCGTAGGCACCGCGGCCCGCAGGTTCCACGGCCCGTAGGTTCCGCGGCCCGCAGGTTCCACGTAACGGTCCTGGGCAGAACGGTATGCCGGAAGTTGCGCCCCGTGAGCGCGGCCGCGTGCCACACGTCACGGCCGCGGGCGCTGCGCGCCCGTGACACGTGCCCGATTCGTGCGTGAGTCGCGCTGGCAGCAGCGACAGGGGGCGATGCGAGTGGCGCGGCAGGAGCCCCGGACGGCGCTGCTGGCGCCCCGGACCGCCCAGTCGTCAGATACCGTTCCCCGGGTGGCAATTACGCACGGAACCCGCCCTCAACGTCGGATACCGTGCTGGGGGCGCAAACGGCGCGAAGACCGTGGCTCGCGAGGCGTCCGAGGCACCGTGCGAGGCGTCCGAGGTGCCGCGCGATGCACGCGGGGCGTCCGAGGTGCCGCGCGAGGAGCCGTGGGTGGCGGACGAGGACAGGCGCCGCGGCCACATCGAGCGCGGCGTAGGAGTCGAGTCCCTCGAGCACGCGGTATCCGCCCGCGGTCTTCTCGGACGTGAAGGCGGTGACGAACGTGCCGATGTAGGACGTCCCGGCCGGGTACGCGGCGGCGATTCGCTCCTCGTTCGCCACCAGCCACTTCTGGAACGCTTCCTCGCGCCCGACCCGGACGCAGAACCCGGTCTCCTCGATGAACCGCATGGCGTGTTCCCCCTTCCAATGCGCCGTCGGGCCGCGGCCGCGCATGAACGCGGCTCCGCCATGCCACCGAGTCTCGACCCGGGGGGCGTTCCCCGTGCGTTCGCCGTGCGTTCCCCGTTCGGCGCCGCCGATCTCGCCGGTGAGCGATTACCTCGCGATCAGCTCGACCGTGATCGAGCTGCCGTCGTCGGCGGTCAGCGCGACCGCCACGCGGTCACCCTTCGGGTTGACGGGCAGAGCGGACACGATCCGACGGCCGACCATGGCCTCGACGAGTTCGTGTCGGGCCACCTCGCGCCAGGTGAAGAACCGGGCCAGCTGGCGCTGGAGCACGCCGAGGTAGTCGGGCGAGAGCCCCATCAGGCGATCCGCGCGGACCATGCGTCGAGACACGGTGGAGAGCCCGCGCAGGTCCGCAAACGCGCGCGGCCACGGGATCGACGGCAGGCCGGCGTCGATCGAGGACAGGTCGTCCACGGCGGGTAGGAAGAGGGACGCGACGGGCCCGTTGGCCTCGATCGTCGCCCAGTGCGTCGTATCAGCGGCCGCTTCCCGACCGGCTGGTCCGGCGGCCGCTTCCCGACTGGCCGGACCGGCGGCCGCTTCCCGACTAGCCGGGCCGCGGGCCGCACCGCTGCCCAGGCGGACCCGGGACTCCGGCACGATGGGGGCGACCGTCATGCGGCAGTCCCAGTGCCCCTCGTCCGCACCCCGGTTCTTCTGCCGGTCGATCTCGCAGGAATGGGTAACCACGAGCGCGAAGATCGTGTCGACGGCGACCTCGCGCCCATGCGCCAGCGGAAGCGTCGACGGCGTCGGGTAGGTGGGGACGCGGCCGACGGGGTCGTAGACATCGCCAGGTGGGGCCTCTCCGGCCTCGCGCGTGCGTGCCAGCGTGAGGTAGGCGATGTCGCCGCTGGACAGGTCGTCGCCCTCGGTGAGCGCGCGATAGACCTCAGCCCCGATCGGCACGGGCAACCTGGCGCCTCATCCGTGCCTGCCGCCGATGAGCTCGCCCCCCGCGAAGAAGTCGGCCGGAGCGGCGTGCGCCAGCGGATCGTCAGCGCCTTCCACGGGAGACGGGTAGTCGACCGGAGCGGAACCGCCCCACATCACGTCGCGGATCGCACGCGCCAGCCGCTCGGGGCGCGGGACCGCCTGGTCGCCCGGCTGAGGCGGAGCCGGATCGATGAGCTCCGCCAGCGGCACGTCGAGCGCCGCGGCGAGCCGACGAGCGGTGCCGACCGAGACGCGATCGATGGGCGTCTCGCCGGTCGCGATCAGCCGGACGGTCCGGGCCTGCAGGCCGCTCCGCTCCGCGACCGACGTGTACGTCTCGCCGCGTTCCTTGATTGCGTGCGCCAGGGGGTTCTGCATTGCCTCGTGCCGTGCGTTCAAACGCAGTATGGGTGCGTTCGAGCGCACGTCAATGGCTGACCGCGGGCGAGGTGTGGCTGAGGCCGACCGGGCCGTCAGTAGAGCGAACAGACCAGCGGGTGCGGGGTCGGGTGCGCGGCGGCGTACGTGACCGTGGCCCCCGCGATCCGCCGGGCCACCACGAGGAGCTTGTTGTAGGTCCCGTAGGGGCCCTCGGACGTCTCGAGCCAGACCTCCTGGCTGGTGGTGGCCAGGGCGGCCGGGATGGTGTAGACGTGCCGCAGCACCTTGATCACCTGGTAGGTGTACATGTGGTCGTCGCCGGTCCAGGCGTAGACCTTCATGCCGATCATCCGCGCGCCGTTGTTCACCAGGGACGCGTTCAGCATCGGCAGGAACATGCCAGTGCGGGCGTGTGCGTAGATGAAGGTCGCGCCGCCTTCCCCGGGCTGCGAATACTGCGGAAGGTACATGGCCGCGTTGCACCAGGGGAACGCGCCACCCTTCTGCAGCACGACGGGCAGGTCAATCCCGAGCGCTGGGACGGCGATCCGCGTGGCCACGGCGTACGTCAGGACCCCGCAGTCGGCGTCCGACCCGCTCGCGATCCGGGCCGCGATGTTCCCCGTCCAGGTCGCCCACCACACCGTGGCCTGCTGCGTCGCCGTGAGCGGGAGGGAGCCGCTCGCGTTGCCGCTGGCGTCCGAACGGACGCCGGGGAGCTTGACGACGGCGATCGGCTTCGCGCACGTGCCCCGATAGACCATCACGGCGTAGGTGGTGGACGGCTTCAGGCCCTGGGCCGTGATCGTCATCGTGCCGGTCCCGGTCGTGTAGGCGATGAGGGTCGCGGTGCCGGTGATATCGCCACGGAGGGGGGCGCGCCAGATCCGGCGGGCCTGGGTCGCGTCCGCGGTGGGGGCGGCGAGCAGGACGATGGTCGCGAGGGCGAGGCAGAGCGTGGCGGCGCGGAGGGGAAGCTTCATGCGCCGACAGCATACCCGGCAGGCGGCCCGTAACGCCCCGAAGTGCCTGCGAGCGGCGTGCGCATGCGGTGCACGATCCGCTGGCGCCGTGTCGGTCCGTCCGGCACTGACCCCGGGCCGATCGACGGGTGGACACTGTTGCCCGCGGGAAGGCCGGCCCTGGGCGCCGCCCGCGGGGGGAGGCAATCGATGGATCGCTCGATCATCCGGGGATTGGGATTCGCCGCGGTCGGGACCGGCGTGGGCGTCGCGATGGCGCGGCGCGCGGCCAGGAAGGCCGAGGCGCCCTTCTACGACGGGACGCAGCCACCGGGCACGCCGGAGCAGTACGGGTCGGTCCGGTTCGCCATGCCGATCCACTTCCGGCACTCGCACGGCTTCGGCTCGCTGCACGCGGCATCCTTCGACGCCGTCCGGGAGGCGCTGCCGTGCGCTGAGCTTCGGCCGATCCGGCTGCCGGACGGGCACGCCCTGCTCTTTGTGCTGGCGATGCGACACGCCGACGTGACGGATGGCAGCGACCACCCGACGACCGCGTACCTCCCGTACGGGGAGCTCACGGTGGCGGCGCTCGTCGCGCGGGGGCCCGGATCACGCCTGCGCACGCTCTCGGCCCTGGCGGGCGTCGCGTCCTACGGCGCCGAGCTGTTCGTGTTGCATCTTCCGGTCACGCACCGCCAGGCCCGCGATGCCGGACGGCTCGCGTGGGGCCTGCCCAAGTTCGTGGCCGACATGGACTTCGACGACGACACGGTGGTGCAGCGGGTCCGGGTGGCCGAGGGCGACGCGCACATCCTGACGCTGACGGTGCGGCCCGGCGGGCGTCCGATGATCCTGCGTCAGACCGTCGCGCAATACAGCGTGCTGGGCGGGCGGCTGCTCCGCATGGACATGCCGTCCTACGCGTACATGCAGCGGCGGTTCGGGGGCGCGGAGATCGAGATCGGGACCGACCATCCGGTGGCCGAGGATCTCCGCCGGCTGGGGCTGTCCCGGAGGGCCCTGGTCTCGTGGAACATCCCGGCGCTGCGCGCTGTTGCCATGCCCGGGGTGCCGGTCGGCGACGCGACGCCGTACGGCGGCTACGCGGGCATGGACCGCGACTTCGGCCGCTTCACCGTCCGCTACCCGGGCACGGGGCCGATCGACCAGTACGCCGGGATCCGCGCGGCGATGGAGGCGCGTTCGGCGATGGAGGCGCGTTCGGCGATGGAGGAGGCAAAGGCGCCAAGGAAGAGGCGGACGCAGCCCGCGGTCGCGTAGAGCTTGACGGCGTCGCGTCGGCCAGGCGTTCAACGGGGTCGCGGTGGTCACGTGCCCTCGCGGTGGTCACCTGCCCTCGCGGTGGTCGCGTGCCCTCGCGGTAGTCACCTGCCCGGTGACACGCCCCCCTGCGGGTACCCGCACCTCGTGCCATACAACGTATGGGGATCCGTGCGTTGTGCACGCATCGGCGGTTCGCGGGACAGCGGGCTCGCACCGCGGGCGCATGAGTGCGGCGCGGGGCGGTCGCGCGGCGAGGTCGTGCGTGCGGGGCGGTCGCGCGGCGAGATCGTGCGTGCGGCGCGGGGCGGTCGCGCAGCAAGGTCCGGGTCAACTCCCGCCCCGGTTGAACCGAGACCTGCGGGCGACGGTGCGTTCACCCGCGGGTCGGGCGCCCGAGCACCGTCCACTCCCGGACATCCTCACTCGGGGCATGCGCGTCCGACCATACAAAGTATGGAAACTTGCGCGCGCCCTCTGGCGGTGGGCGTGTCCGGCGGGCGTGTCCGGCGGGCGTGTCCGGTGGGCGTGTCCGGTGGGCCGGGCTCGGGTGCGGCTGGGCTCGGGTGCGGCTGGGCTCGGGTGCGGCCGGGCTCGGGTGCGGCTGGGCTCGGGTGCGGCTGGGCTCGGGTGCGGCCGGGCACCCGGCGACCAGGCGTGTCCGGTGGCGGCGTCCGATGGGGGCGGGCCGACCCCCCGCCTTCACAACTCCTGGCGGCGGAAGGACAGCCAGGCGAGCAGGGCAGCCGCGAGCGCCATCGCTACGTTGACCGCGACCGGCCCCAGCAGGTCGGGCTGGGCCGTGCCCAGCGCCAGCAGGTCGGGCTGGGGCGTGCCCAGCGCCAGCGCGCGGGCCGGCACGGCCAGTGCCTCGGGCATGTATCGACCCACCGTGGGCAGTGCCGACACGATCCCGGTGACGACCAGGAACACGACGCCGATCCCGGCGCCCGCGGCCGCGGAGCTGGTCAGCGTGCTGCCCAGGAACGTCAGCGCGGCGTAGACCACCAGGCTCAGCCAGAGCAGCGCACACATCGCCGCGTAGCCGCCGAGAGGCAGCGGCTCGAACAGCACGGCCGTGTAGTAATAGGCGAGGGCCCCGGCCACGGTGGTGGCCACCAGCAGGTTGGCCGCGATCGCCACGAGCTTGGCGGCGAGGAACGCGGCCCGCGAGACCGGCTTGGTCAGCACGAACGCCGCCGTCCCCCGTTCCTTCTCGGTGGCGACCGTGCCCATCGCGAGCAGGATCGCCGTCAGCGCCCCGAACTGCGTCAGGTTCTTCAGGAACTGGTCCACCGCGTCGGCAGTGGTCGGCGTCGGGATCAGCCCGACCAGCGAGAGCTGGCTCCCGGCGAGCGCCTTGACGATGTCCGGCAGGTACCTGGCGGTGAGTGGCGAGAGGATCGCGAACAGCGCGAAGACGATCGCCACGACGTACAGGCGCATCGTGCGGGTCTGTTCGAGGAGCTCCTTGCGGAGGAGCGGGCCGAACCCGTTCATTGCTGCGGCTTCTCCGGCCAGGAGGAGGGGAACGGGGGCGGGGTGATTGGTCGGCCGATGGCTGACCCGTCCGGCGCTCGTCGGTGACCCGCGCGCCGTTCGCCACCAGGTGCAGGAAGACGTCCTCCAGCGACGGTCGCGCGCGTTCGAACCCGGCGAGCGTAACACCCGTCCCGGCGAGGATCGGGAGCAACGCCGGCCCGGCAACCGCCGGGTCGCGGACGAAGATGCGGAGCAGGCCGTGCTCGACGCGCAGTTCGCGGACCCATGGCTGGTCGCGCAGCGCGGCGGTGAGCCTCCCCATGGCGTCCGGCTGCCCGGGTTCCGGGTCCACCTGGTAGACCGGCAGCGCGTAACGCTCGAGCAGGTCGCCGATCGGCGCCTCGATCACCAGGCTGCCGTAGTTCAGGATCGCCACGCGGTCACAGACCCGCTCGACGTCGGTGAGGATGTGCGTCGAGAGCACCACCGTGGCCGTGCCGTGGAGCCGCTCGATGATCTCGAGAACATCCCGGCGTCCCTCCGGGTCGAGCGAGCTGACCGGCTCGTCGAGGAACAGCACGGACGGGCGGTTCACGATCGCCTGGCCGATGCCCAATCGCTGGCGCATGCCGCCCGAGTACGTCCCGATCCGCCGGCGCGCCACGTCGGCCAGCCCGATGACCTCCAGGACCTCGCCCACGCGCCGCCGCCCCTCGCCGCCGTCCAGCCCGTGCAGCCGCGCGACCATCTCGAGCAGCTCGCCGCCGCGCATCCAGCCGTAGAAGCGCGGGTCCTGATCGAGGTACCCGATCCGTCGCTGGAGCCGGCCGTCGCCCGGTCCGATCGGGAGACCGTCGACCGCCGCGGTCCCATAGGTCGCCCGTGCCAGGCCGGTCAGCAGGCGCAGGGTCGTGGTCTTGCCGGCGCCGTTGGGGCCCAGGAAGCCGAAGATGCTGCCGGCGGGGACCTCGAGGTCCAGGTGGCGCAGCGCGTGGACCGAGCCGAACCGCTTGCCGAGGTCGTGGGTCCGGATCGCAGGCACCGGGTCGAGCGGGCCGGAACGGTCGGACGTCACGTGTCCTCCCGCCCGACGAAGAAGTAGGCGAGGGGCCCGATGATGTTCACGAAGAAGATGATGAGCGCCCAGATGGGCTTGCTCACGAACCGCACCTGGCGCTCGTCGCGGAAGAGGTCGACCAGCGCCAGCAGCATCAGCGCCACCTGCAGCACCACCAGCG
>JAJYJR010000171.1 GCA_021789355.1 Chloroflexota bacterium
CTCTCGGCGGTCATCGAGGGGCACCGAAGGGCATCGGCACCTGGCGGCCGGCCCACCGGGGGGATCAGGCCCGATCGGAGCCGCGTATCTCGAACGGGTGGCGGAGACCGATCTGGCGCCGGATCTCCTCGACGACCGTGGCCTGCGGGTTGACGTCGCGCACCAGGGTGGGCGCCGTCGTCGCCGACCGGCGCGGGCCGACCATGCGGCATCCGATGTGCCGGGATCCTGCCAGTCAGTGCGACGGTGCCGTTACGCGCCGGTGGCGCGCCGGGCCGAGCTGCGCCGGCGCGGCGCGCCCGTGTCGTCCGACCGGCGCCGGCTGCTCGAGGGCGGTGTCGGCGATGGGCGCTCGTCCGGGCCCCGGGCATCCGGACCCGACGAGGTGGGCGGGGGTGGCGTGAGTGAGGCAGTCACCGTCGCGGCGTCCGGGTGCCGCCGTCGGATGAGCCAGTCGAGACCGTCGGCCGTGATCGCCCCGCGTCCGACACCCCGCGCCAGCGACGCGCCGAGCTCCTGCTCGTCGAGCTCCGCGATCTGCCACGCCGGAGCGCTCGATGGGAGCGCGTCCTCCTCGGCTCGCGGCCCGCGGATCCGGCGGATCAGCTCGTCGTGCGAGGTTTCGGCGGGCAGCTCGGCTCCTGGCGGCGTGGGGCCGCTCGGACGAGCGCCAGGGGGCTCCGTGAGGCGGAGACGCCGCCAGAGCTGTGTCCACGCGGTCGACAGGCCACTTCCGGTCATGTCTCGTCTACCTCGTGGCCGGCCAGGGCGGATCCGCTGTCTCCCACGCGCTCGACGAGGACGAGGGCGGCCGTGGCCCGTCGCCGGGTGGGGAGCACGGGCAGCACGGGCAGCACGCGATGGAGACAGTACACGCTCGGACCGTACGGGTGCGACGCGGTGTCGGGGAAGGCCCGAAAGGTACCGCCGGGGGCTACCCCAATCGGCGGGATGCGCACGAGGTTGCCGTGGTGCAGGTCCGGACGCTGCGGCAGCCGAGCCCTGGGCCGACCGTTCGCCGGCGTCGTCGGCCGCATCGGCCGTCTCCGCGCGCTCGTCCGCTGAGGCCGCTCAGGCTCGATCGGGATGGCCTGGTTCGGCGGCGAAGGCGGCGATCCGTACCGGGAGCCGCCGCGAGCCCCACCGGCCGGCGGGCCCGGCGAACACGCCGGGGACCTGCCCGCCGCACGTGCCGCAGCGGCCGTCATCGGTCACGCGGTACGTGCCGATCTCGTACCCGTCCCGCTCGATGAGGAGCGCGCCGCAGGCGTGGCACCTGGTCGACTGCCCGCTCCGGTCCTGCACGTTGCCCGTGTACGCGTAGCGGATCCCGTTGGCCAGCGCGATCCTGCGTGCCCTTGCCAGGGTTGCCGGTGGCGTGGGCGGCACGTCGAGCAGCCGGTAGTCGGGATGGAAGGCGGTGAAGTGCAGGGGCACCTCCGGCCCGAGCTCGTCGACCACCCAGCGGGTCAGCCGGTCGAGCTCCTCGTCCGAGTCATTGTGGCCGGGGATCACCAGGGTCGTGATCTCGAGCCACACGCTCGTCTCGTGCGCGAGGTAGCGCAGGGTGTCGAGCACGGGCCCCAGCCTTCCGGCGCAGAGGCCGGCGTAGAAGGTCTCCGTGAAGCCCTTGAGATCGACGTTGGCGGCGTCGATGTGGCGGTAGAAGTCGGCCCGCGGGCCCGGGTTCATGTAGCCTGCGGTCACCGCCACCGCCTTGATCCCGAGCGCGTGGCAGGCGTCGGCCACGTCCATGGCGTACTCGGCGAAGATGACGGGGTCGTTGTAGGTGAAGGCGACCGAGGCGCAGCCCAGCCGGCTGGCGGCCAGGGCGATGGCCGCGGGAGTGGCGGCATCGGCGAGCGTGTCGAGCTCGCGCGACCTGGAGATGTCCCAGTTCTGGCAGAACCGGCAGGCCAGATTGCAGCCGGCCGTGCCGAACGAAAGCACCGCGGATCCGGGCAGGAAGTGGTGTAGCGGCTTCTTCTCAATGGGATCGACGCAGAACCCCGACGAACGCCCGTAGCTGGTCAGGACGATCGCGTCGTCATGGCGGGCGCGCACGAAGCACAGGCCGCGCTGGCCCTCGTGGAGCCGGCACTCGCGCGGGCAGAGGTCGCACTGCACCCGGCCGTCGTCGAGACGGTGCCAGTACCTGGTCGGGACCGTGAAGGGATCCACGACCTGAATCCTAGGCCGCCCCGCCAGGCCATGACCTGGTCGGCCGGCTCCGCGGAGCGTCCGCGACGGAGGTGCGGCAGCGATCGTCCACGCTCAGCACCGGCGCCCGCCGCCACGGCGCTCAGCGCAGCGGCAGGTTCACGGTGAAGCGTGCCCCTCCGCCAGGATGGTCGTCGACGGCGATCGTGCCCCGGTGGCGTTCGACGAGCATGCGCGCGACCGCCAGGCCGACCCGATGGATGGAGGCGTTCATGAACGGGTCCCTCGTGCGAGCCCGAACCCCGGGCCTCGTCAACCGTAGGGATGCGCCCTGTGGTTGAGGTTGGGTGAAGATGAGGAACCCCCCATCAACGCCCCGCCGGACGGGGGCCTGCAGCGGGCCGGGCCCGCGGGCGCGGGTGCACGCATCCACGGTGCGACGCGCACGGCCACGCTACTGTTTGCATGAGGCGCCGGCCACTGTCCCGGGCTCTCCCACCGGATCGCCTGGCAGCGCGTGATCGTGCTCGGAGTCGCGATGGGCACCGACATCCAGCGAATCGACGCCATCCTCGCCGGCGCCGCGGCCGAGGGCCGGTTCGTCCTGCTCGAGCACGAGGTGTACGCGGTCCTGGCCGCGGCCGGCTGCCGTGTGCCGCGGGCCACCCTGGTCGGCCGGGGGCAGGTGCCGACCGCCGAGACCCTGCGCCTGCTCGGTTCCGAGCGCGCGATCCTGAAGATCGTCTCGCCGGAGATCGCCCACAAGACCGACGTCGGCGGCGTGCGGGAGGTCGGCAACGACCCGGCGTCGGTCGGCGCCGACATCGCCGCGATGCTCGCCGAGGTGCCCCGGCGGTACGCACGCGAGCTCGAGGCGCGTCCCGGCGACGCGCCCACGGCCTACGCGGGGCTCCGCGGTGACGCCCTGGCACGAGCGACCGCCCGCGACGTCCGCGGCGTGCTGGTCGTGGAGATGATCCCGACCGAGGGCGAGGGGCCCGGCGCGGAGACCCTGGTCGCGATGCGTCACACGCGCGAGTTCGGACCGGTGATCACGATGGGCATCGGAGGCGTGGACACGGAGCTGCTCGGAGCGGCCTGCCGCCCGGGGCTTGCCGTGGTAAGCGCCAGCGCCTCGATGCTCGACTCGCAGGGCCTGCTCGCCACGTTCCGCTCGACGCTGTCCTACCGGCGTCTCGCGGGCCTCACCCGGACCGGAACGCGCCTGGTCGAGGATCGCGAGATCCTCCGGGTGCTCGAGGCCATGCGAGCGCTGGGCGAGCGCTTCGGCGCCGACGGCGACGGCGAGGGCTGGACGATCACCGAGCTCGAGGTGAACCCGTTCGCCGCCTGCCGGGGCGAGCTGGTCGCCCTCGACGGCCTGCTCAGGTTCCGGCCACGGTCTTCGCTTCCTCCGGCACGACCGCTCGCATCCCTTGGCGCGGTGCTGCACCCACGGAGCATCGCCATCGTCGGCGTGTCGGCCAGGGGCATGAACACGGGCCGGGTCATCCTGGACAACGTGAGGGCGGCGGGCTTCGACGCGGGCCGCCTGTACGTGGTGCGTCCCGACCGCGCCGAGATCGATGGGGTGGCCTGCGTCCGCGGCATCGGCGACCTGCCCGAGCGCGTCGACCTCTTCATCGTGGCGCTGGCGGCCGACCAGGTGCCCCCGGTCATCGAGGAGCTGGTCGAGCGCGACCGGGCGGTCGGCGTCATCGTGATCCCCGGGGGCATGGCGGAGAAGGCGGGCGGTGAGGTGCTGGAGGGGCGCCTGCGCGCGGCCGTGCAACGCGGTCGCGAGCGGCAGCTCCCGCTGGTCGTGAACGGCGGCAACTGCCTCGGCATCGTCTCGCGGCCGGGCCGCTACCACACCCTGTTCATCCCGCGGGCCAAGCTGCCGGTGCGCGCCGAGGGGCCGTCGAACGTCGCGATCGTCAGCCAGTCGGGCGCGTTCATGATCACACGCCTCAGCAGGCTTCCCTGGCTCAGCCCGCGCTACTCGATCTCCACCGGCAACCAGGTCGACCTGACCATCGGCGACTGGGCTCGCCACCTGGCGGACGACCCGGAGGTGCGTTGCCTGGCGGTCTACGTGGAGGGTTTCCGGGACGGCGACGGCCTGGCGTTCGCGCGGGCCGTCCGCGAGATCACCGGCGACGGTCGTGACGTCGTCTTCTACAAGGCGGGCCGCACGGCCGAGGGCAGGCACGCCACGAGCGGGCACACGGCGTCGATCGCCGGGGACTACGACGTGTGCGAGGCGATCGTCCGTCAGGCTGGGGGCCTCGTGGCCGGCACGTTCGACGAGTTCCTCGGCCTGCTCAGGATCAGCGCCATGATGGGGCAGCGGGCCTGGCGCGGCCGGCGGCTGGCGGCGATGTCGAATGCCGGGTACGAGGCGGTGGGGATGGCCGACGCGCTGCGCGGGGAGGGCTGGAACCTCGAGCTGGCGGAGATCGCACCCCGGACCCGAGCGAGCCTGCAGGCGGCGCTCGCGAAGGGGCGGGCCGACTCCCTCGTGGACGTGCGCAACCCGCTCGACCTGACTCCCATGGCGGACGACGAGGTGCACGAGGATGCCCTGCGCGCCTTCCTCGCGGACCCGGGCGTCGACGTGGTGCTCTGCTCGACCGTCCCGCTCACCGCCGCGACCGCCACGCTGCCCGACGAGATCGCGTCGGGGGGGAGCCTGCCGAACCGCCTCGCGCGGGTGCTCCCGGACACGGACAAGCCGATCGTGGTGTCGATCGACAGTGGCGCCCTCTACGACCCGATGGCGCAGGCGATCGAGGAGCGCGGCATCCCGGTGTTTCGCTCCGCTGACGCGGCGCTCAGGGCGACGGGCCGGTATCTCGAGCAGAAGCTGCGGCGCTGACGGCGACCGCCCGGTGGCGGTCAGTCGCGACCGGCGAACTCGCGTCGCAGCGCGGACCGCGCCGCGAAGACGCCGCACATCCCGTGGACACCACCCCCCGGTGGGGTCGACGAGGAACAGAGGTAGACGCCCCGGGCCGGCGTCGCGTAGGGGTCCAGCCGGGCGAGCGGCCGGGCGAACAGCTGCCGAAGGTCCTGCAGGCCGCCGTTGATGTCGCCACCGACGTAGTTGGGGTCGTAGGCCTCGAGGTCCGCGGGCCCGCGCACCGAGCGCGCGAGGATCCGGTCCCGGAAGCCGGGGGCGAAGCGCTCGACCTGCGCCTCGATCCGGTCGGTCATGTCCACCGTCGACCCGCGGGGGACGTGGCAGTACGCCCAGCCGGTGTGCCGGCCCTGCGGCGCGCGCGAGGGGTCGAACCGAGTCGCCTGGACGAGGATGACGAAGGGTCGCTCGGGGTGCCGCCCATGCGCGACATCGTCCTCGGACCGGACGATCTCCGGCATCGCGCCCCCGAGGTGGACGGTGCCGGCGCGCCCGACACCGTCGTTCCGCCAGGGGATGGGGCCGTCGAGCGCCCAGTCGAGCTTGAAGACGCCCGGTCCGTACCGGAAGCATTCCAGCCGTCGCCGGTAACCGGCCGGCAGCCGGCTGCCCGCGATGGATGCCATCGCCCGGGGGCTCGTGTCGAAGAGGATGGCCCGCGCGGGCGGGAGCTCGGCGAGCGCGGTGACCGGACGCTCCGTGAGGATCGTGCCGCCCAGCCGGCGGAGCTCCGCGGCGAGCGCATCGGCCAGTCGCTGCGTGCCGCCGCGGACGAGCGGCCAGCCGTGGGCGTGGGCGGTGATCGCCAGCACGAGCGCGAACGCCGCCGTGGCCGGCTGACCGAGCGGGACCATCGAGTGTGCGCCGAGCCCGGCGATCAGCGCAGGGGCCGCGTCGCCCGTGAAGTGTGTGTGCGCCAGCCCGGCGGCGGACCGCATCGCGGAGATCCCGAAGCGGGCCGCCGAGACGGGGTGCGGCGGGAGGCGCGCGATCGGTCCCAGCGCCAGGGGCATGATCTCGCCGGCATCGCGGACGAGCGGGTGGAGGAGGCGCCGGTAGGCCGCGGCATCGTGGATCCCGGTCGCTGCGGCGCCCGTCGCCGCTGCCAGTGAACCGGCGGTCGCGGCCACGGAGCGCTCGAGCAGCACCGCGCGCCCGCCGTCCAGGGGGTGAGCGAGCGGTGCCCCAGGCTGGACGAGCTCGATCCCCGAGCGCGCCAGGTCGAGCTCGCGGAAGAAGGGCGATGCGACGCTGAGGCCCTGGATCGTCGAGCAGACATCGTGCGTGTAACCGGGGAGGGTCAGCTCGGCGCTCCGCATGCCACCGCCGGGTGTGTCGCGGGTCTCGTAGACGACCACGGACCTGCCGGCGCGGGCAAGCGTGATGGCGGCCGCCAGTCCGTTCGGGCCGGACCCGACGACGATGGCGTCTGGCGTGTTGCGTCCCTCGCTCAGGACTTCGGACCGCGCGTGTACCACACGTTGCCGGGGCCGGCGTAGCTGTACCCCTCGCCCCACAGCGCGTGGGTGCGCCCGGCACCGTCGACGGTCAGCTCGAAGTAGTCGCCGTACGGCTGGAGGTACCCGCCGGCCGGCGTGGCAGACGCGTAGCCGTACCCGGGCACGTACTGCGAGAGCCGCGTCTCCGGCGACCACGTCGCGCCGCCGTCCGTCGAGGTCCGGTACCAGGTGTTCCAGCGCGCGTCGGGGTCGTTGGCGCCCACGTCGTGGCCGTTGCGATCATCCATCCAGGCGATGCGCACGTCTCCATCTGCCCGGGCGACCATCGCCGGGAATGCGTTGTTCGACCCGGCCGGCGCCAGGGACACGTCGGTGGGGGCGCTCCAGGTGGAACCGCCGCCGTCGGAGCGCTCGAGATACGCGCGCCCCACGCCGTACTGCACGCTGGCCGCGTTGTACAGCACGTAGACCCGGTCGCGACCGTCGACGGCCAGCGCCATCTGCGGCCCCCAGAAGTTCCACCCTCCGCAGCCGCAGGGCAGGACCGCCTGCGAGAAGGCGACCGGCGACGTGGTCCATGTGGCGCCGCCGTCCGACGAGCGCGTCACGTACAGGTTGGCGGCGCTGGCGGCCTTGCCGTTCTGCAGGTAGCCCTCCCAGGCGAAGTAGACGGTGCCGTGGCTGTCCACCGCGCCGCCACTCACCAGCGAGTAGCCGTACTGGGAGTTCGTGTTCTGAATCGGCCGGTCCAGCGTCCAGGTGGCGCCCCCGTCGTGCGACGCGGAGACGAAGATCATCTGGCCGGAGTGGAACGCGACGTAGACGTCGTCACCTCGCACGGCCAGGATGTCCTTGTCGATCCCCTTCTGGAGCGTCTCCACCAGTGCGGCCGTCCAGGTCTGCCCGAAGTCGTCCGAGCGCAGGACCATCTCGCTCGCCTTGTCGTTCAGCATGAAGGCGGCGTAGACGGTGGCGCCGCTCACGGGATCCACGACGATCTGGGGATCGTCCTCCCGGGTCGTGATGGGATAGAGCGGCCGCGGCGACGACCAGGTCTTGCCCCCGTCAGACGAGACCTGGATCTCGCTGTGGGGACTCCCGCAGCCGGGACATGCGGGGTCGGCGCCGTAGTGCGTCCACATCGCGTACACGTGTCCCTGAGCATCGGCCGTGATCGCGGGCTCCCAGTCGTCCCCCGTGGTGAACCCGAGGGTCCGCGGGGCGGTGAAGGTCGATCCACCGGCGGCGACCAGTTGCGGAACCAGCAGCATGAGCGCCGCTACGACCACGAACGCCCTCACCAGCCCCCGACGAGCCGTGGCCGTCTCCGACCATGCCCGTGCCGCCATCCCTGCGCCTCCACCACGCCCGCCGTCCCTGCCGATCCTACCGGGCCGCGGGAGCATGGTAGGCGTTCGGCAGTCCTGGCGGAACGGGCGGAGCGTACGCTGTGGTGCGCATGCGCACCACAGCACGTCCGAGCGACACGATGCGACTGGACAGGGCCCAGTTGCGGCCGCTCGCCACCCGGATGACGGGTCGCTGGCCGGCCGCGAGCGAGTGAGGACCTCATGAAAGCACGGCTGCTCGGGTTCGGAGCCCTCGAGATCGACGGCCGGCGCTATGACGAGGATGTCGTCATCGAGCGCGGCCACATTCGGAAGCGGAAGAAGAAACCGTCCAGGCCCTATCGCGACACGTACGGGCACACGCCGCTCTCCGCGGCAGAGGCAATCCCGTGGGGAGGCCGCCGGCTCATCGTCGGCACAGGGGCACAGGGCGCCCTGCCCGTCATGCGCGACGTCGTCGACGAAGCCCGGCGACGTGGCGTCGAGCTCGTGACCCTGCCGACCGCGGAAGCCTGCGACCTGATCCGGTCGTGCCCGTCGGAGGACGTGAACGCGGTGCTGCACGTGACCTGTTGACCGGCCCGTCACCGGGTGGCGGCGACGGCACGGCGATCCGACGGACGGTCCGATGGACATTGTGCCCCGGGACCGGCGGTGCTAGAACGACGCAGGAGGGTGTGGCAGGCAAGGACGGCAGCGTCCCGACTACTCCGGGGAGGCCTACTGCCATGGCAGGTTCCGCACCGATGGCCACTTCCCACGTCACCGCAGTCTGGATCGACGCGTCGTCCGCGACGATCCTCCGCGTGGGCCCCGACGCCACCGAACGGCGCCGCATCGAGTCGACGGTCCCGGCGCGCCATCGGTCGACCGGGCAGGTGACCGAGCGGGGCGGTGAGCGCCATGGGGGCAGCGGTCCGCGCTCGGCGCGAGACGGCCACCGGCTGGACCATCTCCGGGCGTTCCTCGAGGAGGTCCACGCCGCGCTGCCGGACGAGGACCTCCTGCTCCTCGGCGACGGCGTGGTGGTGGAGCGCCTGGCACGCTCTCTGCGCGCCGACGACCTGGCCCACGGGATCCACCGGCGGATCGAGGCGCGACGTCACGCGCCCCTGACCGAGCCGCAGCTCCTGGCGTTGCTGCGGATCTTCGCCGGCTCGCCGCCGCGACGGTACCGCCTCACCCAGTGACAGGGCCGTCCGCGTGTCGCCGCCGGCTATCGCTGTCCCGCGCCCGCCGGCTCGGGCGGGCCGCTACATCCTGGTCGGGCGGTGATACCGCTCCATCACCTCGGCCAGCTTCGCGCGAGCTTCGGCGAGCTCCGGACGGTCGCCCACGACCACGCCGTCCGGACCCCACCGCCTGAGCTGGCTCATCGCCGTCAGCAGCGCGTTGTGCATGATTCGACGCGACCTGCCCCCGTCGATGACGCCGAGGACGAGGTATCGCCGCAGCAGGTCGAACGGGACGGTCCAGCGGCCGACCCTGGCCAGGTCGCCCTCCCGGAGCCTCTCGAGGTACTCGTCGTCGCCGGCCGGGCGCCGCTCGTGCTCGGCGAGGTGGCGCACGAGGTCTGCGCGCGCGCCGCCCACCAGCGACTCGAAGCGACCGTCGTCGGCCGATGTCTGGTAGCAGACGGGACAGGACGGCGAGCGGTACGGGCGGGGTGCCGACCCGTACGGGAGCCCGCAGCGCCGACAGAACGAGCCCCCCGAGGCCGGGGCGGGGACCCCGCACTCGAGACACACACGCGCCGGCTCCACGTGCTCGGCCGGGGCGGCCCGGCGCAGAAGATTCACCGGCCCGTCGCCGACAGCTGCCCTGCCCCGCCTCCGGGTTCGGCCGGCCCGTGATACCGCTGTGCGCTCTCCCGCATGTCGCCACCCACGTTGTGCCGTGTACCCACACGATGATCGACCCCGGCCCTCGGGCACCCAGGCCGGGGGACGCGACGACCAGCGAGACCGTCGCGCGTCGTCGGCCCCGCGGCCACCCCCCGTTCGTCACGGCCGCCGACGCAGATCGTCAGGTCCCGCGCGGCCGCGACGCCGGGGCACCCTGGCTCACGCGATCGACAACACCCGCCGGGGGTTCTGGGTGGTCATCCGGTCGATCGCATCGCCGGGGACTCCTGCTGCACGGAGACGGGGCAGGTACGTCTCCTGGAGGTAGGTGTACCCGTTGCCACCGAACGCGTGAAGCTGCAGCGTGTGGCAGACGTCCTGGGAGAGCAGCAAGCGATCCACGTGCCCGCGATCG
>JAJYJR010000172.1 GCA_021789355.1 Chloroflexota bacterium
AGCGATGTGATGAAGTCGACCAGGAGTTCTGGCATGACGTTCTCCTCAGTCTGCGTCCGATCTGCGGCCGCTCGAAAGGCGGCCGGCACCTTCATGTTCGGTGACGCGCCTTAGTGAAGTTCCCTGGTGAAGATGAGACTGACCGCCTTGCCCGCAGGACAAGTCAGTCCTTGGGCGTCCAGGGCTGGTGGGCGCTGATCGCCATGCGCCAGTGACCATCCTGCCGCACGTAGGCTGAGGCGATGCTGCCCGCGTAGGGCTTCTCGTCCCCTCCTCGGCGACCCCGCCCGTGGTACGCCACGATGACGCAGTGGGGCGTGATGTGGCGGACCTGAACGTCCAGCATCTCCACCTGATCCCACGGTCTGTCTGCAGTCATCGCCATGGCCTGCTGCTTCTCCACGAACCCCATCGGCTCAATCACGGTCAGAGCACCCTCAGCGAGGTGCTCGCCGAAGTATTGCGGAGCGTCCGCCTCGGTCCAAAGGCCCTTCTCGATGGCAAGGACGTCGTCCGTGGCGTCATTCATGCCTGAACCTCCGGTGCACGCGTCTTGTCCGGGTCCGCCAGGGGGCGGTCAGGACCATGGTATGGCCAGGTCCTCGCCATCCCGCGCGTGCACGCATGGCCCCGGCTCACTTCAATCCGCACGCTCCGAGGGGTGTCGCATCGTCACCGGGGAACGTCGCCTAGCCGCGGAGATGCTTCTCAGCCCGCAGGCCCGAAGACCGCCCGCCCGTTCGGTCGGTAGGTCTGGATCATCACGCCCTTGGAGGTCGAGCGCGACTTTGACCAGTCCGAAGTCGACCAGCCAGCGACGCCAGCACCATCTCCACAGCCTGAATCCGGGCTCCGTTGGCCCGCCTTACTGCACCCAGGCCTGGTCGAGGAGGATACCGATGGCCGGGTTCCACTGGTAGTTGCCGAGGCGAGACGAGACGAAGGCGCTGCCTTCGTTGACGAGCGGCACCCAGGGGGCGTGGTCGACCACCCAGCGGTCCACCTCGGCCCACTTGGCGTTGGCGGCGGCCGGATCGCTCGCCTGGAGGTCGCTCGCCTGCGCGATCAGCGCATCGAGGTCGGGGCTGCAGTAGTTCGATGCGTCGCCCCCGTTGCAGGTGAATTGCCCAAGGAACGTGTCGGGTGCCGGGAAGTCGGCAAAGAACGTGAAAGCGCCGATCTGGACGCGCTTGTCGACGAAGATGGCCTTCCCCGGATTCTCTCCCGTCGTGTCGACCGTGGCGTCGTAGCCGAGGTCGCGCAGGACCGAGGCGACGTACTCGGGGAGCTGCGGCGGCAAAAAGTGCGACATCGGCCCCACGGTAACCTTCATGCCCATCGTCCCCGAGGCGGCAACCAGCTTGCGCGCCGTGTCCAGGTCCGGCGCGGACCACGTGCCGCTCAGGCTTGGGTCCTTTGTGTACGGGCAGTACGGTTCGTAGCCGGGGAAGTTCGGGGGGAGGACCTGGCAGGTCGTTTCCGCGGCGATCGCGCCTCCGAGCAGCTCCACGACGTGGGCGCGGTCGATCGCTAAGTTCACCGCCTTTCGGACGTCGAGGTTGTCGAACGGCGGCTTCTTCGTGTTCATGAACAGGTAGGTGGTTTGGCCCACGGCGAGGTGGAGTTGGGGCGTATACGCGGTGCGGAGCTCGGGGAAGGCGTCGGAGGGAATCGGTCCGTAGAGGTAGTCGGCCTTGCCCGCTTCGACCATCGCCACCTGATCGCTCGGACTGAAGCCCGACGTCCAGATGATCTGGTCCGGGTATCCATCCGGGCGGACGCTTGGGTCGACCGAGTGGAAGTGCGGGTTCCGAACGAGGCGCACCTCGTTGTCCGTCACCGAGGCGAACTCGTACGGTCCAGTGACCGGGTACGGGGCTTTGGTCACCTGGTCCGCCGGGACCGCCCTGGGGGGAAGGGCGCGCGCCATGGGCAGGGCCAGCTTGTAGAGGAAGTCGGGGTCCGGAGTCGTCAGGTGGAACGTGATCGTCTTCGCGGCGTCGTCCGCGACGATGCCTTTGGCCAGGTCGCACCGCTGGACCGGCGTGCCGTCTGCCCGTGTGCACGCGTCCGCCCCGACGAGCGCGCCGAAGGAGCCTGGTCCGAGGGGTGGTCCACCGGCCTCCGCTATCTGGAACGAACGCTCGATGACGAACCTGACGTCGCTCGCGTGGATCGGTGATCCATCCGAGTAGACGAGGCCGTCGCGCAACTGGAAGGCGTAGGTGAGGCCCCCGTCGGTGGGCCTTGGGATCGACGTGGCCAGATCGGGCATCAGGGTGGTGCCAGCGATCCCGCCGACGTGGCGATAGCCGACGAGACCGTCCGCCACGAGCGCGGCGAGTGTGGGTAACATCAGCGTAGGGTCCACCTGCGGTGAGTCCACGGGGACCACCCGCAGCGTGCCTCCTCGGTGGCTCGTGGTCGACGGCTTCGCCACGAACCAGATCCCGTTCGCGACAGCGGCGATGGCCACGGGAGCGCTGCCGGCCGAGATGCGCGTAGGGCCGGCCGAGAGGTTCTGCTCGTCGACGCGCTCGATCGCGCCGCTGCTGTCCGCGATCCACAGGATGCCGGCGGCGACGGCGAGCCCGACTGGGCTGCCACCGACGTCGACCACGCCCACGACGTGATGGCTGGCCGGGTCGATCCGCGAGACCGAGCCGTCGCTCGAGTTCGCCACCCACACGGCGCCGTCCCCGATCACGACGGCCGCTGGGCGCGTCCCGACCGCGATCGGGGCGGCCAGTGCCACGCCCATGTGTGGATCGAGGTGCGTGACCGTGCCCCCGTCTTCGCTCGCCACCCACGCCCCCGTGTCGTCGGCGGCGATGGCGGTCGGGAGCGAGGCCAGGCTGATAGGCCCTCCCGGTTTCCCAGTGGCGGTGTCGATGCGCGTTACGGTGCCGTCGCCCCCGTTGGCGACCCACACGGCGCCGGCACCGAAGGCCACCGCCCGTGGACCGTTGCCCACGGTGATCGTGTCGACCACCCGGCGCGTCGCAGCGTTGATCCGAGTGACGGAGCGCTCCCCGCTGTCGGCGACCCACACCGATCCGGCCCCGACGACGATGCCGGTCGGGCTCTTGCCGACATCGATCGTGTCGATGACGGCGTGCGTCTGCGGGTCGATCTGCGAGACCGTGTCGTCACCGGTGTTGGCCACCCAGACCCAGCCTTCGCCAACCGCGATTGCCGAAGGCTGATCGCCGACCGCGGCCTGTCCCACGATGACGTCGCGCCCTGGATCGATGACGCCGAGCGAGTTCTCCGCGACGGCGGCGAGGGCAGGCGGCAGCCACGGTTTCCACACCCAGAGCCCCGTGGCAACGAGGATCAGCATGACCGCGACAACGACCGCAGCCGCGCCACGCGGATGACGTTGCCAGATCGGCCTTGCCTGGGCTCGCCGGACCGCGGTCGCCCGGCGCGCGATGCGGTCGGCATCGCCGAGGCCGGCGGTAGCTCCCTCGCCCCCCGTTCGCGTGACGGCGTAGAGGTGCCACTCGCCTGGGACCCCTTTCAGTTCGCGCGTGCCATGGTCCTCGAAGTGGAGTCCTGCGCCGGCCGACAGGTCACGCAGCGTCCCTGAGACGAGGACCTCTCCGGCTCCGGCCGCCGACATGATCCGCGCGGCGATCGGGACGGTGATGCCGCCGACCTTGCCGGCGATCTGCTCGACCTCGCCGACATGCAGCCCGGCACGTACCTGCAGCCCCAGGGGTTCGACGGCGGGCCCGATCTCCAACGCGCATTCGACGGCTGCGGCGGGCGCGTCGAAGACGGCGAAGAAGCCGTCGCCGGCGGTGTCGACCTCGTGCCCGCCGTTGCGACGGAGGGCCGCGCGGACGAGCCGGTGATGCTCCTGGACGAGATCGCGCCACCCGCGATCTCCGAGTTCGGCGGCGAGTTCCGTCGAACCGACGATGTCCGTGAACAGGACGGTCGTGAGAAAGCGTTCGACCCGCCTCCCGGCCATGGCCCAAGTGTGGCAAGGTGCCGGAGTGGAATCAATAGAGCGCGGGGCCCCTGGCTCGCGATCGCGTGGAGGACGGAGATCACGAGCGGCCACGGATGCTAAAGGTGGTTTAGTTGTCCGGCGCGTCCGATAGCGCGAACGGCGCGGCCGAGGCCGTGGCGACGGCCCTGTTCGTGGCCGACACCGTGACCCGGACATGGCCCGCCCGGTCGACCGGGTCCTCCTTCGCCACCGAGACCACGGTGCCCGACCAGGACGGGACCGTGAGCGCTGCGGCGGCGCTGATCGTCGGCACAACCGGCGGGTCGACGAGGGTGAGGTCGAGCGCGTTGAGCTTGCCGCCCTGGTCTATCCGCCTGCGGTGCTACGCCTGGGCGACCAGTCGCAGCCGCACCGTCACGTTCACGACCTCGGGTGATCGCCCGGGTGGCATCCGACTCTGGCGCCACGGGCGCCAGAGTCGGGTCGGAGACCGTGCCGCGGCCGGGCTGCGATCAAGGACCGCGGTCCGTTCGGCTCTTGCCGCGGCCTCGACGCCGGGCGGAGCATCGCGGCAGACGCGCCGCTCCCGTCACGGCAGGCGCGATCCCGGACCCGTGAGCCGACGGGGCAGGTTGAGTCGAGGAGGCAGGAGCAGATGGCGATCGTCCGGCCCCTGCTCGCCTGCGGCGTCGCGGCATCGGCGTCATGGGTCGCGGCCGACCTCGTGGCCGGGACATCGTGGAGCGGCTACGACTTCATCCACCAGTCTGTCAGCGAGCTCCTCGCGATCGGCTCCCCGACGCGCGGCCTCTTCCTCCCGTTCGACATCGCCCACGGCCTGTTGCTGATTGCATTCGCCTCCGGCGTTTGGGCGTCGGCGCAGCCGGGTCGGGGTGTGCGCGTGGCCGCCGGATGCATCGCCGCCTCCGCTGGCTTCGGCCTGGCTGCAAACCTCGTCCCCATGCGGATCGGCGTGCCGGCCGCAGAAAACACGGGCGGGGTCGTGGTCGGTGCGCTCTCGGTGGGCTGCTCGGTCGCCGCGATGGTGGCTGGGGCCGTCGGGTTCCGCGGACGACTCCGCACCTGGTCCGCCGCGACGATCCTCGCCTTCGTCGCGCTGACGCCCCTCGGCCTGGTCGTCGCACAGAACCACCCGGCCACCGGCGCCCAGGAGAGAACGATGGCCTACGCTTACCTCCTGTGGGTCGTCCTCCTCGCCGTGGCCCTCTGGCAGTCACCCGAGGTGGCACCGAAGGCGGAGCACGAGACTCCTCCTGTCTGAGCGACAGCTAGCTTAGTTGGGGCCGCATCCTGGAGACGGAGCACCGCGGGAACACGAGGCGGCAGGACCGGCCGCCACGCCAGGCCGCGGAACGTTGAGGTGGGAACTTGGTGCACATCGAGGGTGAGATCGTCATCGGCCGGCCGGTGGAGGAGGTCTTTGACTTCGTCGCCGACGAGCGCAACGAGCCCCGCTACAACGCGCAGATGCGCCGTGCCGAGAAGGTCTCGGAGGGGCCGATCGGCCTGGGCACGCAGTACCAGGCTGAAGTCGTGAGCGGGCGGCAGGTCGTTCCGATGGTCATCGAGTTCACGCGGTTCGAGCGGCCACGGATGCTGGCGTCCCTGACGCGCATGTCGTCCATGGATGTCCGGTACGCCTTGACCTTCGATCCGGTCTCGCAGGGGACGCGGATGCGGTGGGTCGGCGACGTTGAGCCGAAGGGCATGCTCAGGCTCATGTCACCGATGGTGGGCTGGATGGGCCGGCGGCAAGAGCTGCGGATCTGGACCAGCCTGAAGCGCTACCTCGAAGGGCGAGGCGCTCCGGCCGCCGACTGACGACCGGTCGTTTTCCACTCAGGCCGGGCTCCAGGTTCGCCACCACGAGCCACCCCTCAGCCCGTCCGGGGTAGATCAGCTGCTCGGTCGTAAGCGCTGACCGGGCACGCAGGTCGGCGAGGTGGCGCTTCGCCGTGCTCGGCCGGACGCCGACCAACGCCGCAGCATCGGCAACACACCCGCCAGCGGCGACGAAGGCGGCGAGGACATCGATCTGGCGGGCCGTCGGCGTCCGCGGGAACGAGCCACGCAGGTGCCCGTCCCTCACTGCGGGGTCGCCGACACCGGGCTTACCTCGGACGATGTCGCCGGGGTGGATGAGCCCGGGGTTTGGCGCGGTACTTCGCGTTCTCCGGGAAGGCCAGGAGGACCGCCAGGGTCAGCCCGTGCACCGCGGCGATCGCCGAGAGGCGCCGAAGCGCGCTCAGGGGACTTCCCGGGGCGACGGACTCACGTGGCAGCGGATTCGAGCGGGCGGTTGCCACTCGTCGGTCTCGGCCTGACTCCTTGGCTCCGGCAGCCGCGGCGCCAGGATCCACACGAGCCGCGCTGTGGTCGCCCCCGCCCGCCGCCTCTTGCGTTCGTCGTTCCGCGCCTAGGTCATTCCGCGAGGAAGGCGGTGAGCGCTTCGCCGCACACCTCGGGCTGGTCGAGCCACACGAGGTGGCTGGCGTCCTCGACCACCTGCAGACGTGCGTGCGGCATCCGATCGACGAGGACCCGCCCGACGTCCGGAGTCCCGAACGGGTCCCGGTCCCCCCACAGGAACAGGGTCGGGGCCGTGAGCTTCTCGAGGTCCGGACCGAGCGCGTGCGTGACCGTGACGCGTCGGGCGAACAGCCCCATGCCGGCCGGGTCGAACGCCTGCTCCACCATCGTCCTCCAGCTTCCGGTCGCGCCGGGCATGCGTGCGGCGGCCGCGAAGCACGCCAGCAGGCTGTCAGGGACCCGATCCGGCTGGGCGACGATCCGGCTCCGGCCCAATCCGGCGCGTGCCCCGGCGGCATCCGCCGGCGGGCGGAGGACGCTGGCGTAGAGCAGCGCGTTGATCCCGCGCGTGCCGGTCAGGCGGTGGAAGATGCCGGGGTTGCCCGACGCGCCGGCGGGCTCGCCCACCAGCACGAGCTTCGAGACCCGCTCCGGGTGCGCGATCGCGAACGCCATCGCAAAGAAGCCGCCCATCGAGTTCCCGGCCAGCGCGATGCGCTCACGGCCCAGGGCGTCCAGGACGCCGCGAACGAATTCCACGGCGTGCCCCCGGAGCGACACCCCGCGATAGTCGAAACCCGTCGTCAGGCCGCATCCGGGCCGGTCCGGCATCAGCAGGCGGAGCCGGGGAGCGAGGTGCGGGAGCAGCGGTGCCCAGGAGGCAGCGACGCTGTTGCCGCCGTGGATCATCAGCACCGGGTCCCCGGCGCCCGCCTCGAGCAGCTGGACGCGAAGCGGCGGCGTCCGCACGTCGACGAACCGGGACGTCGTGGCGACCCCGGTCTCCGCCAGCGCGGCATCCCGCAGCCGCCGGAACTTCTCCGCCGCCGCCCCACCGGCCGCCGAGGGGCCCCATACGCTCGTCGTGTCGCCGCTCAAGTCGGGCACTCCGCTATTCGATGAGTATTACTCATCTAATATACTGCGAGTATGGCTGGTCCCGTCAAGAAGCGTCCGTACGCCTCGCCCGCCCGCCACGCGCGAGCCGAGGCCACGCGGGCGCGGATCATCGACGCCGCCACGAGGCTCTTCCTCGGAGAGGGCTACGGTCGGACCAGCACCGCCGCGATCGGCAGGGAAGCCCAGACGTCCGAGGCGTCCGTGTTCGCCGTGTTCGGCTCCAAGGCCGACCTGCTGGTCGCCGTCGTCACGGACCACGTGACCCGCGACGCCGACTTCCCCCTGCACGACCGGCCGGTCTGGCGGACGCTCGCCGCCGAGCCCGACAAGACGCCCGCCATCGAGGCTTTCGCGCGCGTCGTCCGGCGGGCCCACGACCGTAGCTGGCGGCTGCTGGCCGTGGCAGCGGCCGCGGCCCAGGACGACCCGGCGGTCGCCGAGGCGGTCGGCCGGGCGGCCGACCGCCGGCACGCCACCTGCACGTGGTTCGTCCGCGACGTCATCGGCGTCGCCAAGCTCGACAGAACCCGCCGGGCCGACGCGGTGTGGGCGCTGACCAGTGTCGAGAACTACCGTCACCTCGTCGTCGAACGGGCTTGGCCGCCCAAGGACTACGAATCCTGGCTGAGCGGGCTGCTGAGCCTGGCGCTGCACCCCGGGACGTGACCGCCCTCCTCCCCCAGGTCGGCCGCGCTCTCTGGCGCACGCTGCTCGCCAGTACGGGCCTTGCCCTCCGGCTCCGGCAGCCGCGGCCCCGAGGATCCCCACCAGCTGCGCCGTCGTCGCCCCCACCTTCGACCGGGCGTGCGCAAGGTGGTGCTTCACGGTCGAGTGCGACAGGTCGAGGCGGTGGGCGGCCGCCTTCTCCGACCCGGCGACCAGGACGCGACGACCCCGACCTCGCGGTCCGTGGCGCGCTCGGAGGTGTGGGGGGACGGTCTCCACGAACAGGGTGATGGCCTGGATGCCGCCCGACTGCTGGGATCCCTCCAGGCAACATGCCTCCTCTGGCGCCGCAGGCGGACGAACCCCGCGGCTGCGCGCTCCCGAGCCGGCGATGGCCGGGCTGGTCTCGGCCGGCACAAGCAGGCCAAGCCGTGATCGGTGTCATACGAGGACTTCGGGAGCGATCGGAGCCAGCCTGCCCCGTCCGCGAAGCAGTCCGCCGCCGCGCGCATAGACGACCTCGAGCTCGTCGCCCGGCGCGTGCTCGCTGGCGAGCAGCCAGAGGTCGGAGCGATCGAACACGCCGGCGTCGTTCACCTCGAGCACGAGGTCCCCCGACGACAGCCCGGCCTGCTCGCCGAAGCTGCCGGGCAGAACCTCGACCACTTCGATCCCGATGGGGGTGTCGAGGGTCACCAGTCCGAACCGGCTGTTCCGCCGATGCGCCCGCGGCCGGCGGATGCCGCGCTCGAGGTACAGGGTGAGATCGACGATGCACCGATCCCACCCGAGCGTGTGAGCCTGGAGCTCGTCGACCCAGTCACGGCCATCGCCGAAGCCTGCATGCGTGATCTCGATCCGGGTGCCGTGCTCGACGGCCTCGAAGACGACGGTGATCTCGGTCGTGCCGGGCAGGAGGCCGGGGCCCTCCGTCCACCGGATGAGGCGTTCCGGCTCGATCTCCTCGATGTGCCCCTCCGCGTGGCTGTCGCCGACGGACTTCTCCACGCAGCCGCCCGGCTTCGCCTCGAACCGAGCCACGGACGGCGCGAACCAGGCCTCGAGCTCGGCCGGTTCCGTGAAGGCCTGCCAGGCCCGCCCGACGGGGACCGCGACCGTGAAGGTGCGCCGGTACGTGCTGGTCATCGTGCATCCTCCTGTGTGTCGATTGTCGCGAGATCGGGGTAGGCGGCGACGACGAGCCGGTACGCTTCGCCCTCGCGTGCCGCAAAGCGATCGATGAGCCGCCCGACCGCCGAGAGGTACTCGGACAGGAAGGCGGCACGGTCTGCCTCGGCGGCGAACCGGACCTCGGTCCCGACCGAGGCACTGGCGATCGTCGCCCCCTCGAACGCGGCGCGATCGAGCAGGGCCACGGCGTCTGCCTGCAGGCGCTCGCCGAGCCGGACGAGCTCGCCCAGGGAAAGCTGGGCCTGGAGGGCCTGCGCCCGCCGGGGGTCGGCCCAGGTCACCTCGGGTGAGACGACGAACGACGAGGCCGCCGACCGGTACAGCGTTTCCACGAAGTTGCCGGTGCGTCGCTCGCCGGAGCGCTCCACGAGTCCGGCCTGCTCGAGTTGCTTGAGGTGATAGTTGACCTTCTGTCGCGGCTGGCGGATCCGCCGAGCGACCTCCGCCGCGGACGCCGGTTCCCGCAGCGCCTCGAGCGCCCGGACGCGGATCGGGTGCGCGAGCGCCAGCAGGGCATCGGGGTTCCGCACGACGTGCACGGCGGCTGTCGGGGCCATGCTAGACAAACATCCTTGTCAGGATCATTCCTCATTTCTAACGAGGAAGCGCGAGTCTGTCAAGACCCACCGAGCGGAAGCCCCGCGGACCTGGGGGTAGGTGCGGGTGATCCCGCCTTGCGTCAGGCGATCGAGCGCGACGTCCATGGTCGACGCCTAAGCCCGGATCCACCGAACCCTTGACCTGATTCACGATCCGGGACAGCAGAACAGGTGCCCAACTGATCGGGAATGATGGCGTTGCGATACACCCATCAGCACCGAACCGAGGAGCACCTGCTCGA
>JAJYJR010000173.1 GCA_021789355.1 Chloroflexota bacterium
ATCCGCACATCGAGCCTCTGGCGCGACAGGTCCAATCCGGCGTACAACATGGCCTGGGCCTCCTGGTGCTGGTTCCGAAGAGAACCCAACGTTGTCACCACGGAGGCCCGTCTTCATGACATTCAGTGCGTCACCACCAGGGTCGCCTGGGCGCTCAACGGGACCGAGGCCACCCCCAGGAAGGCAGCCGAGAACACCTGGAAGGGGTAACAGACGCGGACGGTCACCTCGGTGTCCGGGACCGGCGAGGTGGCCGTGCTGGTGGCCGTGCTGCAGTCCGCAGGCACGCTGCACGGATGGTACGGATCGCCCCAGCAGACCGAGACCTTCATCGCGGTGGCATCGAGGCCGTACGCATCCGCCTTGGCCGCCGCCACGACGTTCGCCCCCGCGGGGTCCCCGTTGGGCGGGTTCGGTTCGCCAGGGCCGCTTGGGACCTCCCCTGGCTCGGTGGCCAGCGCGCCGTGGACGATCGCGTAGCGCGCGCCCTCGCGTGCGGCATCCGCCAGCACGGCGTAGGTGAAGATGCCGCGCCCGAAGTCGACGATGCCGAGGGTGAACAGGAGCACGACGGGGACGACGAGGGCCAGCTCGACCATCGCCTGCCCCCTGCCGCGGCGCCGCGGTCTGGTCATGGCTGGATCACGTAGCGGGCGGAACTGGTCCACGTCAGTTGGTGGGCGATCGCCGGCACGGGAAAGAACGTTTGGAAGCAGAAGGTGCCGTCGACTTCGATGATGTCCCCCGACTGCGCCTGGCCCGTCAACGGCGTAGTTCCGTCAGGCCCGTACCACTTCACCGCGAGGTAGGGATTGCTCTGCGCCGAGCTTGCGGAGCAGACGTTGGCGGCCGAGCCGCTCGTGCAGGTCACTGCCGCTGAGTCACCCGGCCAGTTGTACGTCTGGCCGCCCGAGTAGTCAGGGAGCCCCGACGCCTCCTTGCAGGAGCGGTATTCGATGTTGCAGGTGGGACCGCATCCGCCGCTTCCGTAGGACGGTCCCAGGTCCTGGGTGGCGTTCTGGAAATTCGCGGCACCCCAGAAGGCGCCCGCGCGCACGGCGGACGTCGCCGTCACGTGCGCCTGCATGAGACGACCGAAGTCAAGGGCACCAAGAAGAATCAGGAGCAGGACGGGCAGGACGAGCGCGAACTCGACCAGTGACTGGCCCTTCGACCGGCTTCGCGCCCGGGCGCGGTACCACCTGCGCATGGTCATCCGGCCGAGACCGCCAGCGACACCGGCTGCGATGGAAGCATGCGTTCCCCCCGGACCAACAGCCGCCGATCCCACCCGAAGTCCCAACCGGCGGTTGACGGAAGGTACCGGGCCGACCTTTCCGGCGAGATTGCCGGCTGCCCCTCCTCAAAGGGGCAGGCACCCTCCTCGCGCGGGTGGTGCCAGCCGGTGACGCTGGTCCGCGAGAGGACGCGGTCCAAGGGCAGGTGCGGGCACCCGCGGTTCCTTCCAACTCCATCCGTCGGTCCATCGGCGCCTCCCCGCGCCCCGGATCCAGTCTCGGCTGCAGCGCGGAACCCCGTAATTCGCGTTGTAAGGTCGCAGGCCGAATGTACCTATCCATGCAAGTAGCCCTGAGGCTATCCGGATCGGTAGGCTCGCGACGCCGCGGGCAGGGGCTTGCCGAGTTCGCCCTCGTTCTCCCTGTCCTGCTCGTGATCCTCATCGCCGCAGTCGACGTCGGCCGCCTGTTCTTCGCCTATGTCACGATCGCGGACGCGGCCAAGGAGGGCGCCCTGTTCGGTGCCACGGACCCAGGATGCACCTCGACGGGCCCCGGCTGCGGCGATCCGAACAACACGACCTGGCATGTGACCAGCGATCTCAACGGACTGGCGCCGTCGCCGGCGATCAGCGCGAGTTGCAGCGGCTCTCCCTGCATCGCGGGCAGTTCGTACCAGGTCAACGTCACGTATCCGTTCACCTTCTTCACGCCGCTCGCCGGTTCGATCCTCGGAGCGCCCCTGAACCTCAGCGCAAGCGCGACCTCGGTGGTCCTCAACACCGCCGTCGTGGGAGCGTCCCCCACGCTCGGCGTCTCCAAGAGCTCCACCACAGCCCTGGTCACGACGACGGGTCAGGTGGTGCCGTACAGCTACCTCGTATCCAACACGGGCGACGCCACGGTCACTGGCATCACGGTCACCGACAACAACGTGGACCACCAGGGCAACCAGTCGGGAGTTACCTGCCCGGGGACGAGCCTCGCCGCAGGGGATTCGATGACCTGCACCGCCCAGCACACCGTGACTGCCGCGGACATGAGCTCAGGCGGCAACCTGTCCAACATCGTCACCGTGACGTCGGCCAACGCGCCGACCGTGAGCGCGCAAAAGGCCATCCCCATCCAGGCACCGCCCTCGTGCACCAACCCGACGGTCACCATCTCGGCCACGCCACTTTCCGGAGCGGGCACCGTGACAGTCACCTTCACCGGGACGTCCACGGGCACGCCGCAGAGCTGGCTGTGGACGTGGGGCGACGGAACGTCCGATGCTGGCACCGCGCAGGGGAACCAGAACACGGACACCCACGTTTACCAGCACTCCGGCAACGGCAACAACACTAGCTACTTCTCACCCTCGCTGACCGTGCAGACGGGAGCGACCTGCTCCACCACGCAGACCACTCCCAACCGCTACATCTCGGTGTCGCCATGACACCGTCCGCGAAGGCTTCCTCCCAGCGCACCCGCGACATCGGCCAGGCGTTGGTCGAGTTTGCCCTGGTGCTCCCGATCTTCCTGCTCCTGGTCCTGGGCCTGGTCGACGTCGGGCGCCTCGTGTACATCAACAATGCCCTGGCTGAGGGCGCACGGGAGGGCGCACGCTGGGGTTCCGTGCAGGGCCGCTCCAACCTGCCGGCGACGAATGCCAGTTCGATCCAGAGCCACACCCTGAGCATCGTCGCGGCGGTCCCGAACCCGACGGTCACAGTCGCCTGTCAGACCCCACTTGGCTATGTCCCGGCGACGTGCGACACCGGCGACATCTTGACCGTGACGATCACGAGCCCGGTGACCATGTTCACGCCTGTCATCGGCAACCTCATCGGCCCAAGGACACTCTCGGCCACATCGCAGATGGTGGTGAACCAATGAAGCATGCGAGATGGCGGTCGGGCGCAATCTGGTCGTGGTGGCCACCCCGCACGGACGGTCAGGTGATCGTGGTCTTCGTCATCGGCCTCGTCGCGCTGATCCTCGTGGCGGGGCTGGTGCTCGATGGCGGTAACGCCTTCCTCAACCGCAGGCAGGGCCAGAACGCATCTGACCTGGCCGCCCTGGCGGGTACCAACGCCGTCGCCAACTTCTACGTGACCGACGGAGGCACCTCGGCAGCTGCCAGCGCCGACGGTCCCAAGGTCTACATGGCGATCTCGAACAGCCTGGCGGCGAACGGCTGCGCCAGCTCGGGCGGGGTACCCTGCACATTCTCGGCCTCATACGTGGACGTCGGCCAGAACGTCACCGGCCCGGTTACCCCGACCGGTGCAATCCCGACCGTGGGCAACGGACTGGCGACGACGAACACCCAAGGCGTGATGGTCAACGTCACGCGTCAACCCTCCACGTTCTTCCTGGGGGTGATCGGGCAAAGCAGCTGGGCGGTGGGCACCTCGGCGACCGCCCTCACCGGGCAATTGACATCCGGGCCCGGGGGGGCCTTGCTTCCCATCGGGATCAACCCGCCAGCTAATTCACAGACAGGCACCATTTTCACGCTCACCAACGGTTCTAGCTACGGACCCGGCAATTTCGGGTGGCTTTCGTGGACCGGCGCGAACGCGACCGGCATTCTCGTGGCGAGCCTGTGCAACCCGGACAACCCGGCTCTGCAGGTCGGGGATTGGGTGCCCGGCGATACTGGTGTCACCAATTCGTCGAACGTTCGGGATTGCCTGCAGCAGTGGATCGATAGCGGCGCCACGGTCTACGTCCCGCTATTCAAGAACTGCAGTCCGTGTAACGGCAACAACGCGCAATTCCAGATCTATGGCTTCGCGGCGTTCGTGTTGACCTCGTACACGACCAGCGGGGGCGCGATCAACACGCTCCAAGGCTATTTCGTGGGTACCGCAGGGTTCACCTCGGTTCCGGCGGGATCAGGAACCGGACCGCCGCCGCCCACGCAGGGCGCCACCACAATCCAGCTCGGCCTAGTCCGCTGACGTATCACCCGCTGGAAACCGATGATCGGGCCGGCTGCTTCGGGGCCACCGGCAGCAGCCCGTCCGGCAGATGACCGCTCCCGCGCGGGTTCGGCCCGACCGTCGGCGTCGCCGCCCCGCTGTCGCTGGGACTGCCCACGATGATCATCGCCAGGCCCATCGCTCGCTCCGGGCGTTGCGGGATCAGGCACTGGAGCTCCCCGCCACGGCCTCAGCTTCCATGCTGCCAGCAGGGTCGCGAACGCCGGGGCCCACCAAGTGGGGAGTGCCAGCACGACGGCGATCGCAGCCATCGGATCGCCGATCCGTTCGGGCTGACGGCCCGCCCACAACGCAAGCGCCAGCGCGGCCACGCCGCGGACCCAGTACGGGATCGGGACGAGCGCTGCCCCCGCTTCGACGCCGCCGTTCGCCAGCATCGTCGAGAGCCAGGTGAACCACAGGGATGGCGCGAGGAGGAAGCTCGCGACGCAGATCGCCGCCGCCATACCGAACGCCCATGCCGCATCACGCCACCGTCCGCGTGCCGCGAGGTACACGATCCCCACGGCCGGCGCGATCTTGATCACCGCACCGACCCCGAGCAACCAGCTCCAGCCGCGCCTCGAGAGCCCGATGACGATCATCACCGCCAGCGGCAGGTGGATGTTGCGGACGTTCAGCTCGACCGCCACGGGCAGGAAGACGAGGCTCGCCAGGAACCACAGTGGCTGCCCATCCACAAGCCACCAGAGACAGCCGACCAGCAGCGTGATCCAGAGCCAGTTGAAGACGACCTCTGGCACAACGGTCGTGATCGGCGCGAGCGCCTGTGCCAGGGGAGGCGGGTACCAGTAGGCGAGCGGCGTCCCCACCAGGCCTGCCTGGTACACCGACGCCCCGGACACCAGCCGCTCGCCCGCTCGCCAGTAGGCCAGCCCGTCGAAGTAGACCTTGGGCCACGAGTCGACGGCGACCACCGCGAGCAGGATCGCGCCGAGCGCAGCGGCCACGTACAGCCCGAGCCGAGCCGCCGGGCGCGAACGCATGCGCGCGTGCGTTGCGACGGTCATGAATCGCCCGCTGTCGGCGGCTCAGGGAGCTGACGTGCGCGGTCGCTCAGCCGGAAGTCCCGGCCTCGCCTCACCGATCGGCTGACTTGGCGCGCTCGCATCGGCTGATAGGCTAGCGCCTGACCCGTCCCCATGGAACGAGATCCGATGACCGCTCACGTCCGCTCGATCCGCGACAGCGCCATCGCCCGCCGACTCCTCGAGGCGTCCTTCCGGCTTCCCCTGACGCCCAGTCGTGCACACGCGCTGCGCGACGGGGTGGTGCTGGCCGGGGCGATCCTCGCGGTCGTGGACTGGTGGTGGCTCGCGCACGGATCACCTCCGGTCGACGCCGGTGGCTGGTGGGCCGCCAATCCCCTGCACCCATACGTCGACGTCCACGGCGGGCTCGAGAACAAGTTCATGTACAGCCCGGCGTGGGAGTTCGTGATCGGGCCGCTCCGCAATCTCGACCTCGCCGCCCTCGGGGCCCTCTGGCGGGCCGTGCAACTCGTGGTCCTTGCCTACCTGGCGGGTCCCTTCCTCGCACCCATCCTGTTCCTGGTACCGGTGCAGTCGGAACTCACGGTCGGGAACATCCAGATCTTCCTGGCCTTGGCCGTGGTCCTGGGCTTCCGCTACCCGGCGACCTGGGCGCTGATGCTGCTGACGAAGGCGACTCCCGGGCTCGGGCTGCTCTGGTTCGCGGTCCGCCGCGAGTGGCGTGCGCTCTTCATCGCCCTCGGGGCGACCGCACTGATCGCCGGCGTGTCCTATCTCATGCACCCCAACCTGTGGCGTGACTGGCTGGTGCTCCTGACCTCCAACGGCACGCCCGTTGCACCCCCCTACTTCCTCTCGTTCTGGGTCCGCCTGCCGTTCGCCCTGGTCGCGATCGTGGCCGGCGCGCGGGCGAACCAGCGCTGGGCACTCGTGGTCGGTGTGACCCTCGCGCTCCCGGTGGTGTACTGGGTCAGCGCCTCGCTGCTCGCGGGTGTGCTGCCGTACCTGCGGGACGCCCTGGGGCGGGTCCTGGGGCGCTGGTATCTCTCGCGAGCCACCTGGCAGGGGAGGCAGGTATTGGAGCGGCGAGCGGCACCGGCGGCGGCAACGGAGTAACCGCCGAACATGGCTCCGGACTGAGCGGCTTGCCCGACCGGTGAGTGTCCCGCCTGCTCTGTCCGGCGCTCAACGGCTGTCGTCCGCGGCGTCACGCCGCCTCACGCCCAGCCGTCGCCGTGCCATCCGCGACGGGTTCACGCTGGTCGGCCTGCTCGGGATCGTCGAACAGTTCGTGCAGACGGTGGCCAGCGGTGGCGGCCCTGACCAGCCCGCGTACTGGGGCTTCCACCTCGACACGCTCTACCAGGGGTCGGCTTTGGGGGGCCAGGCCGCGCGCCTCTACTCGCCGGCCTTCTTCCAGGTCATGGCGCCGCTCTCGAACCTGCCCTATGCGTGGTTCGTCGCCCTCTGGGCCGCCATCGCCATCGTCGCGCTGGTCTGGATGGTGGGGTTCGGGCCCATGCTCGGCGTGGCCGTCCTGTGGGTCGCGATCGTGGGCGAGATCTCGGGCGGCAACATCCACATGCTCATGGCCGCCGCGATCGTGGTCGGCTTCCGATACCCAGAGGCGTGGAGCTTCGTGCTGCTGACGAAGGTCCTGCCGGGCCTCGGTCTCCTCTGGTTCCCGCTCCGCGGCGAGTGGCGGCCGTTCCTGCGCGCGGTCGTCGCGACCGCCATCGTGGTCGCCATTTCCGCCGTGTTCGCGCCGCAGCTGTGGTCGGACTGGATCGCGCTGCTGGTCCGCCAGGCGACGGGGGGCGGCGACACGGGTACCTCCTACGGCCCCTTCTCGCTGCCGGTCCGGATGGCGCTCGGTCTCCTCGTCCTGGTCTGGGGAGCGCGAACGGACCGTCGCTGGGTCGTGCCGATCACCGCGGTGCTGGCATCACCCATCCTGCCGGTCGCACCCTCGATGCTGGTCGCGTGCATCCCCCTGGCACGAAGGACCGTACCTCAGGATCCGGCGCCGGGGACCACGATCACCGCTCCGGGACCGTCGTAGACGACACGAAACGCGCTCGACGCGAGCAGCTGCGCCCGGATGGCGCCCGAGGGGTCCGACCCGGCGGCATAGGCGCTGCCGTTGGCCGGCAGGTAGATCGCGAAGTCGGGGCTGCCGTGGACCGCGAGCCACTGGCGCAGGCAGGCGAGGTTCGCGGGCTGGCACGTCCGCAGCCGCGTTTCGGCCGCGATCTGCGCGTCCCGGATGCGCAACGGGACCCACTCCAGCCCCTGGCTGGTGTCGAGGGTGCCGTGGTCGGAGAGCGCCGGGAACCACTCGCTCAGGTCGTCCGATCCCCACGTGTCGGTGGCCAGGACCAGGAACCGCCGGTCGGGCGGCTGGTTCGCCCGCACCCACGCCATCGCCGCGCGGTCGGGCGCCGCGAGTGCCACGTGCGGCGCGAGGAAGACCGACGGCGTCATGAGGCTCGCGATCACCAGCCCGGCCGACGCCACGCCGACCAGCCACGCGCCGGCGTGCGGGAAGCGACGCTCGCGCACCACCGCCCGGAGCGCGGGGAGCAGCACGTCGAAGAGCCCGTCGGCGGCGAGCAGGCTCAAGGGCACCACCGCCGCGACCAGCGCGAACCGCACGTCCAGGAAGCAGACCGCCAGGCGCCACAGGACGAGGTACGGCCGCCGGTTGAGCAGCGTGTGCACCTGGCCGAGCAGGTCGAGCATGGCCGCCAGGGGGAGCGCGCCAATCAGGAAGAACCCGAACGCGTAGACGACCACGCTGGCGACCGGATCGTGGCCCACGCCACCACCCGCCGCCTCGAACGGGGCGAGGCCGTGCGTGCGGACGACGTCCACCACCCATGGCGCGATGACGAGCGCCGATCCGAGCGCGGCGAGCACGAGGTTGCGCAGGTTCCGCCACGACCGCCGGACCAGCAGCCGGGTCCCCAGGGCGATCACCACGAAGACGCCCGCCTCGGGATGGCTCAGCACCGCCAGCCCGGCCAGCACCGCCGTGGCGATCCCGGCCCGCAGCCCCCCACGGCGCAGCAGCACCAGGCCCTGCCAGGTCGCCAGCAGGGCGAAGAGCATCCCGACCGACCGCGTGAGCCCGCTGCCGAGGGTCAGCCACTCCCAGCCCAGCGGGAACGTCGCGTAGACCAGGGTCGCGAAGAGGGCCCGCGATCGACGCAGGCCTGGCCGGTCGGCCGGGCGCCCCGGTTGCCCGTCGGCGCGATCCTCCGCCTCGTCCGCCTGCAGCTCGCGCGCGATCAGGTAGACCGCCGGGATGCAGAGCACGGCAACGGTCAGCGGGAGGAACCGGAAGATGTCGGCGCGGGCCATGCCGGTGATCGACTCGAGCACCGCCGCGAGCTCGAGCGCGAGCGGTGGATACGCGAACGGGATGCTCTCGTGGTTGTAGGAGGTGAACGCGGGCAGGGCCAGGTGGCTGGCGCGCAGCTCGCCCACCATCGTGTAGAAGAGCCCGCCATCGCCCACCGGCCAGGGGTTGCCGAGCACGGGCACCGCACGCAGGGCGAACCCGACCGCGACGATCGCGAGCAGGGCGGCAGTCGTGACGACGCGGGGCGACCTCATCGCCCGGTCATTCTCGCTGGTCGGCGCGGGCCTGTTGCTTCGTCCATGGTCATGCATGGACATGAACCATCGATTACGGACTGTTGACCCGGAGCACCATGCTGGTACTTCCGGTAGTTCCTCAGTGGTACGACCGTCGTAGGATGACCGAACGTCTCCGCGTGGAGAGGGAGGGTGGATCTGCGGCGCATCGTCACCCGCGTCAGCCAAGGCGTCATCGTCGTCGAGTGCGCTTGGGTGTTCTTCGTCCTGCTGGGCGGTGATCCACGCTACCCCGCCGGTGTCGACTACCGCGTCGTCGTGGACGGCGCCTCTCGGTGGCTGCACGGGGCGGCTCCTTACCTCCCGTATCAGCTCCGGGGACCGTACTCCCTGACAGGCCATCCGGTGACGGCAGGACCGATGCTGTATCCGCCCGTCGCGATGTGGCTGTTCGCCCCCTTCGCCTACCTGCCGGCAGTGTTGTGGTGGGCGCTGCCGGCAGGCGCCGTCGCCTGGTCCTTCTGGAGGCTGCGACCCTCGTGGTGGGCGTGGCCGCTCATTGCCGTCCTCTGGATCTACCCCCGGGCTCCGGAGGCGGTGCAGAACGGCAATCCCGTGATCTGGGCGTTCGCGGCGGCGATGCTCGGTGCCGCAAGCCGCTGGCCCGCCGCCTTGGTGCTCATGAAGCCGACACTGGCGCCGTTCGCTCTCTTTGGGGTGAGGGACCGCCGCTGGTGGGTCGTGCTCGGCCTTGGCATTGCGGCCGCGCTCCCCTTCGGGTCGCTCTGGATCGACTACGTCCGCGCCGTATCGAACGTGCAGGCCGGTACGTCATACCTGCTTCATGACTGGCCGCTCCTGACGATCAGCGTGGTCGCTTGGGCTGGTCGCCGCGATGCGACGATCCCACTCCCGGTGCGCTTCCGCCGGCGCGCCGAGATGGCCCCGGCCACCCCTACAGGATGAACGCCCAGTAGGCGAGCGCGGCGTTCACCAGGACGCTCCAGGCGATGGCCAGCTGCCAGACCCAGCCGACGCCGCGGCGCGAGGCAAAGATCGCGCACAGCGCGAGCCAGAAGGGGACCGAGTCGAGCAGGTAGCGGTAGCCGAACTGCACCCAGCCGCCGCCGTAGTAGAGGAGCGTCGGCAGCAGCACCAGGAGCCCCGTCAGCGCGAGCACCCGCGCCTCCGAGGAGCGCAACAGCGACCAGAGGCCCACCAGGAGCGCCGGG
>JAJYJR010000174.1 GCA_021789355.1 Chloroflexota bacterium
GCTCGATGATTCCGGCCGCCCCCTGGCCCCCTCCGACACACATCGTGACCAGCCCGTACCGTCCGCCGCGCCGCGCCAGCTCGTGGATCACCTGCGTGGACAGCTTGGCCCCGGTCGCGCCGAGCGGGTGCCCCAGCGCGATCGCGCCGCCGTTGACGTTGGTGCGCGCCTCGTCCAGGCCGAGCGCCCGGACCACGGCCACCACCTGCGCGGCGAACGCCTCGTTGAGCTCCACCAGGTCGATGTCCGCGAGCGACAGGCCGGCCTGCCGGAGCGCCTTCGGCACGGCCTCCACCGGGCCGATCCCCATCACCTCCGGGGCCACGCCCGTGGTGGCGAAGGCCACCAGCCGCGCCAGGGGGCGCAGCCCGAGCGCCGACGCGCGCTCCGCGCTCATCACCACGAGTGCGGCGGCGCCGTCGCTCATCTGGGAGCTGTTGCCTGCGGTCACGGATCCGCCACGGGCGAAGGCTGGCCGGAGCGCGGCCAGCGCGGCCGCATCGGTGTCGCGCCGGATCCCCTCGTCGGCCACGAACTCGACGCTGTGCGCCTCCGGCCGGCCGCCCGCCACAGTCGTCCGGCGCGCCACGATCGGGACGACCTCGTCGACGAAGCGACCGGCGTCCTGTGCGGCGGCCGCGCGGCGGTGCGACGCGAGCGCCCACGCGTCCTGGTCCTCGCGCGAGACGCCGTACCGGCGCGCGACCTCCTCGGCCGTGAGCCCCATCGAGAGGTACACGTCGGGCCACCCGGCGGTGAGCCCGGGGTGCGGCGAGAAGTGGTGGCCGGTCATGGGGACGGCGCTCATCGACTCCATCCCGCCCGCGACCACGATCTCGGCCTGGCCGGACGCCACCGACTGCGTGGCGATCGCGAGGGCCTGGAGCCCCGAGGCGCAGAACCGGTTGACGACCATCGCGGACACGCTCACAGGGAGCCCGGCCGCGAGCGCGGCCGGGCGTGCGGCGTTGAGCCCCTGCTCCCCCTCCGGCATGGCGCATCCCAGGACCACGTCCTCGACCTCGGCGGGGTCCAGGCCCGGGATGCGGGCCACCGCCTCGCGCACGGCCGCGGCGGCCAGCTCATCGGCCCTGGTCTCGCGGAGTGCGCCGCGCGGGGCCCGCCCGATGGCGGTCCGGACGGCGCTCACGATCACGGCGTCGCGCATCGCTGGCACCTCAGTTCCGCACCGGCTTGCCGGTCCGGAGGAAGCCCCGGATCCGGTCACGTGTCCTCGCCTGACCGAGCAGGCGCAGGAAGGTCTCGCGCTCGAGGTCCAGGAGGTGGTCGGCGCTCACCTCGGTCCCCTCGGCCACGTCGCCGCCGCACATGACGCGGGCCAGCGCGACCGCGAGCTCGCGGTCATAGGCGCTGACGTAGCCGCCCGCGAGCTGGTTGTGCGTCAGGGATTCCGCGGCCGCGATCCCGCGCCGGCCGAGCACGCGGATGGGGCGCTCCAGCGAGGGCCGGTAGCCGGTCTCGGCAAGAGCCCGCGCCACGGTCACGGCGTCGGCCACCACGCGGTCCGGGTCGGCGCTGATGCCGTCCTGCGACCGTAGCAGCCCCAGGCGCCGCGCGTCGGCGGCGCTCGTGCTGACCTTCGCGGTCGCGATGGCCTCGAAGTACTGGGCGAAGGCCGGGAAGGCGTCGGACCACGTGCCGCCGGGGTCGCGCTCGGCCGCGCGCCGCGCCATCTCCGTGGAGCCGCCGCCGGCCGGGATGAGCCCCATGCCCAGCTCCACGAACCCCATGTAGGTCTCCGCCGCGGCCTGGGCCCGGTCGCCGGCGACGGCGATCTCGGCACCGCCCCCCAGGACGCGGCCGCGGATCGCGACCACCACCGGGACCTGCGCCCGGCGCAGGCCGCGCATGGCCCCCTGGAACCGGCGGGTGACGCGCTCGAGCTCGTCCCACTCGTCGTCCTCGGCCTCGAGCAGGAGCAGCGCCACGTTCGCGCCGGCCGAGAAGTCGGCCGCGTCGGTGGCGACAACGAGCGGGACGCCGCGCTCCTCGGCCATCGCGGTGGCGCGGCCGAGCATCTCGATGGTGTCGAGCCCGATGATGTTGAGCTTCCCGTGCAGGTCGAGCGCGAGCGCGCCGTCCAGCTCGACGACGCTGGCCGCTGCGTTGCCGGCCAGCTCGCCGCGCGCTGCGCGGATCCGCCGCAGCTCCACGACGCGCGGCCTCGGAGGGACCGCGACACGGCCGTCGACGGGCAGGGCAGCCGGCGCTCCTCCCGGCTCGACTCCCGCCGCCCGGACCGGCGCCGTGGAGACAGCGGCCTCGCCGCCCGGGCCCGGGCCTCCGGAGCGGAATGCCCCGAGATCCAGCTGCAGCGAGCCGTCCGCGGCGTAGAAGCCGCCGGCCTCGCGGGCGGCGCGGGCGAGCGGCGGCTCGGCCAGGCCGGCGGCCGCGAGCAGCGCGGCCATCCGATCGCCGCCGACCCCGTCCCACGTCTCGAAGGGGCCGCGTTCCCAGCCCAGTCCCCAGCGCATGGCGCGGTCCACGTCCGCCACGGAGCCCGCGATTCCCGGGGCGACGGTCGCCGCGTACCAGAGCGCGCGAACCAGGCCGCGCCGCACGAACGCCGCGGGGGCGTCCGGCTCCGGTGCGGCGAACAGCGCGGCCAGGCGGCGGGCGGGCTCGTCGATCTGCCGGGCCATCTCCACCGCGGCGCTCCGCGGCCGGCGGCGCGGCCGGTACTCCAGCGTCTGCAGGTCGAGCGCGAGGATCTCGTCGCCGTCCTTGCGGAAGAACCCCGCGCCGGCCTTCACGCCGAGCATGCCGCGCTCGAGCATCGTCTCGACGGCGGGCGGCAGGCGGAAGAGGTCGCGCTCCGGGTCCTCGGCCGGCACCGCCGCGGCCAGGCTGCGGACCACGGCCGCGAACACGTCGAGCCCGACCAGGTCGATGGTCCGGAACACCGCGGACCTGGGCCGGCCCACCAGCGGGCCCGACAGGTCGTCGACCTCGTCGACCCCGAGCCCCAGCTCCTGCGCCAGCGCGATGGCCGCCAGGGATGCCTGGGTGCCGAGCCGGTTCACGATGAACCCGGGCGCGTCCCGGGCGTCCACCACCCCTTTGCCCAGCACGTCCGCCGCGATCGCGCGGGCGCGGGACAGGGTGGCCGGCGAGGTCGAGGGCGCGGGGATCAGCTCGACCAGCCGCGCATACCGAGGCGGGTTGAAGAAGTGCATACCCAGGAAGCGTGCGGCCACCTCGGCCGGCAGCGCCGCGGCCATGGTCGTGACCGACAGCGACGACGTGTTGGTGGCGAGGAGCGCGCCGGGCGCCAGCACCGCGCCCGTGCGCGCCAGCAGATCGCGCTTGACGTCGAGACGCTCGACCACGGCCTCGAGGACCCAGTCCGCCCCGGCCACCGTCGACTCCAGCGCGTCGAACCCGGCGGGCGTCACCCCATCGGCGTCCTCGGGCAGGTAGAGCGGCGACGGCGAGAGCTTGCGGGCGCGATCGAGCCCGGCGCGCGCGGTGGGCGCATCCAGGTCGAGCAGGTCGACGGGCACGCCGCGGCCCGCGAGCAGGCAGGCGACCTGGGCGCCCATGGTGCCCGCCCCGAGAACCACGGCGCGGCGGAGTCCCGGGAGCATGGCGCTGGAGGTTGCGGCGGACGGCGCGGCGGCCAGGGTCATGGCAGGGCTCCCTCGTTCGAGGTATGGGCGTGGGTCATGTCAGGTGCAGGCTCTGCCCGCAGCGCGTCGAGGAACAGGGTGGTGAAACGGGCGGCGAAGTCGGTCACGCCGAGCGGGCCGGTGGGGCGATACCACTGGCTGAACCAGTTGCAGGCGGCCAGGATCATGAATCCTGCCGTCCGCTCGTCCTCGCAGCGGAACGACCCCTCGCGCATCCCCTCCCGGATGAAGGCCCGCCACGCGTGCTCGTACGCGTCGCGTTCGGCCACGATGCGAGCGCGGCGGGCGGGGGCGAGGGCCTTGACCTCGACCTGCAGGAGGGTGAGCTCGTCGGGCTCGTCGGCCGCGATGCGCAGGTGGGCGCCCACCGCCCGTCGCAGCCGATCGCCGGCTGTTCCCCGGCCCTCCAGGATCGGCCGGACCTCGTCGTGGAACCGTGCCATGGCCGACTCGACGATCCCGAAGAGGAGATCCTCCTTCGAATCGATGTAGTGGTACAGGCTGCCGCGACGCATGCCCAGGGTCTCGGCCAGGTCCTGCATCGACGTCCCGTCGTAGCCGTGTTCGCGGAACAGGCGCACGGCCGTGCGCCGTAGCTGCTCCTCGCGTGGCCGCCTTGCGCGGCGTGCGTACCCGGCGCGCTCCCCCGTCCCGGTGGGCATCCCACCGTCCTCGGGCTCCCCGGGGCCCGACGTCGACCTGGGTTCGCGGGGCGACTTCGGCACCTGGTCCTCGCCGCTGGCGGCCTCCCGGGCCACGCTGCCAAACGAACGTTTGGTTGCCGGAGGATACCACCGGCGCATGTCGTGTGGCACGCCCACGCTGGGGCTGAACGGCCCCCGCTTCCACGGCGCGACGCGGTTGGCGCCGCAATGGGCAGCCGCGCACATCGCCGGAGCGCAGGCAGCAAGCGGCGCGTAAGCGGCAGTTGAGCGCCACCCGGCACACTCCTGCTGCCCGTCTCCTCCCGCCGTGGATCCGCCGGAGGAGGTATCGATGCGACACGAAGGCGCGTTCCGGTGGCGGAGGCTGGTGCTGCTCTGCCTGACCGCCAACCTGGCCATGAGCATCTCGGCCGGTCCTGCCGCCGCCGCCTACCAGGCCAGCGTCTACGACAACAAGACGGCCTTCACCACGTGCGCGGGAATCAACACCACGATCCCGCAGCAACTGCGCGCGCTGGCGGTCGACGCGTTCAGGTACATGCTGTACTCGCCGTCGTCCTTCGAGGCCACGACCTTCACGGCGTCGAAGGTGCTGTCACGCGTGGCGAACGACCAGGGGTTCTACGTGCACAGCCACGGGGACCACTACTACACCGGCTGGGGGTTCCGCGAGGACAACGGCAGCTGCAACCAGGGCATCGTCACCGCCAACCAGATCATGTCCCTGCGCACGCTGGTCCCCTCCACCGCCATCAAGGCGGCGAACGTGGTGATCGCCTCGACCTGCCACCTGGGTGAGACCGCGTCGACGTTCCCCGGCGCGTTCGGCATCGAGAAGGCCCGCAGCACCTCGGACGGCACCAACTACCAGGGCCCGCGGTTCTTCCTCGGGTACGTCGGCACCGCGTGGACCAGCGACATGCTCACGTTCGAGACCTGGTTCTGGAAGTACGTCAAGACCGGGCATGGCCTCGGCGAATCCTTCGGGCTCGCCCTGCGAAACGCCCCGATGTCCGGCCTCACCATGCCCAACTGGTGGGGCACCTACACGTACTCGGGCGTCCCCATCCCATCCACCCCCTGCACCCGCTGCCGTTGAGGAGGTCGTGATGCAATCTGCCGTGAGCACACCTCGGAGCGCGCGCCGGGCGGCGGCAATCTCGGTGGCCGTGCTCCTCCTGGCGGTCCTCCTGGCGGGGTGCCGGAGTTCGGCCGCAAAGGACCGCGGGTGGAGCGTCCAGGATCCGCTCTGGAGTGCCCTGCCGCAGTCCACCGCCCAGGCCTCGGCTGCGGAGACCCGCGCGGTCGCGATCGCCAGGGCGCTCGGGATCCCCGGCGCGCCCTCGGCCGCTCACCGCGAACGCGACATGCTCCGCGGCGTCGACTACGACAGCGTCGAGTTCCTCTCCGCGGCCGGCGACACGACGGTCATGGAGCTGGACCCCGAGACGCACGCCCCCATCTCGATCGTCCGGCTCGGCCCGCCCAACCCCAATGAACCCGCCGTGGTGAATGCGGCGTCGGCCCCTGGACGGGCCCGCGCGATCGCGGCGATACTCGGGCTCACGCTCCCCGACGCGGCACCGCAGGTGCGCTGGCAGCCCGGCCTCGAGGCCTGGGAGGTCCGCTGGGGCCGCGTCATCGACGGCCACCCCGCCATCGGCGAGGGCACCACCGTGGACATCACCGCGGGCGGGTCCTTCCAGGCGGTGACCGTCACCAGCACGCCGGCCGCGCCGGCTCCGGCGAGCCCGATCCCCCCCTCGCGCGCGTCCGAGATCGCCACGGCGTTCGCGACGCAGCGCCAGCTGACCAGCCGCACCGGGTTTGCCCAGTCCGAACCTCAGCTCATCTGGGTCCGGCCCAACAACTTCCTGGATCCCTCCCGGTCGGACGCCCCCGAACCGGTACTCCAGCTCGCCTGGTCGGTCACGTTCACCTACGTCGCCGTCGCCGGCGATGAGCCGAGCCAGGCCGTGATCTGGATCAGTGCCGCGGACGGGTCGCTCCTCGGAGGGACCGAAACGGCGTAACCGCGATTCCCGAGCCGCCCGACGCCCGCCGCAGATAGCGAGCCGGCCCGACTTCCGGGCCGGCTCGTCACGCGCCGATCGCGGCGCTCGCGACGCCGCGGAGAACTGGAAACGGCGGTCAGACCGCCGCCGCCTCCACCGCGGCGAAGATCGACGTCTGTGCCTCCTCGGGCAGCATGTTGCCGAGGACCTTCTGGAGCGTCAGCACGTGCACGCAGCTCTTCCAGTTTTCGAAGAAGTGGCACGTGCAATGCCACCCGTCGGGATCGAGCGAGACGACGTGCGCGTCGTTGTCGCCGCGGAACTGCAGGGAGAGGGTCCGAAACGTGATCCGATCCGTCTCGCGCGCGTACCGGTTCGCCTTCTCGATCTTGCCGATGAGGGTGGAATGCATCTGGGCCGCACCTCCGGGGAGCGCGGACGCTGTCCGCGTGCCCGTCTCATCGGGCCGGTCGACCGCTCGTCCGGGCGGCCGTCGCCGGCCAGCTGTCCGACAGACTACACCCGCGGACCAAGAGGGTGGACGGGCCGGAAGCCTCACTCCGTGGTGGCCGGATCGGCCATCGCGAGCCGCTCCTTGACGTACGAGATCGCGGCCACGGGAGTGGGATCGAGCCCGTAGAGCATCGCCAGGTACACGCTCGTGAAGTCGCCCAGCGCAATGGCCGAGAACGCCTGCGCGAGCTTCCCGCGCCCCCCGACCGCGACCACCTCGTGGCCGATCTGCCGTTCGGCGAGGAGGTCGGCGGAGAGGCTGCGGCGCATTGCCACGCGGGGATGGTCGTCCGGGCTCGCGAGCAGCACCACGAACGTGCGCTCGTGCAGCGTCTCCGGCTGCGCGTAGCCGACCACCGCATTGTGCGTCGCCTCCGGCAGCTCCTCCCAGCACGCGATCGACTTCCCGTTCTCGTTCAGCTGCGTCTTCCACCGCCGTGCCACGGGTCCGAGGAAGCCTCCCGCCTCGACGACCGGCAGCCGGTCGACGAGGGTCCAGGCGAGCTGCTTCGCGGGGTTCTGCTCGGTCGGCACGGATGGCTCGCAGCGAGACGTCATCTCGCGGACCGCCGCGGCGGCGTCCGCGAACTCCGGCTCGCCGACATCGAGGCAACCGGCCCGCTCGAGCAGGCCCGCCAGGAGCGCGACGCCCGAGCCTACGGACGCCCGTGGCTGGGCCTCGCCGACGTACTCCAGGTACGGGAGGCCGCCCTTCCGAGCCGCCGCGAGGAGGGGGCCGCCCGTGCTGATCGCGGCCACCGAACATCCGCGGGAGACGGCCTGCGCGAGCGCGCTCAACGTCTCCTCGGTGGCGCCGCTGTGCGACGCCGCGACGACGAGCATCCCCGACCGGACGAACGCGGGCAGGTCGTAGTCCCGCACCGTGACGAGCGGCGCGCGCAGACGCTCGGCGAAGATGGCGCGGACGAGATCGGCGCCGATCGCCGAGCCGCCCATGCCGAGCACCACGACCGCGGACGGGTCGCGATGCGTGCCGGGCAGCACGAGGGTCCGGGACCTGGCCCAGCCGTCGCTCAGCTGGTCCGCGAGGCGCGGGATTGCGGCGAGCATCCCGGCGCTGTCGTAGCGGCTGATCGAGGACGTGTCGTCGAGGATTCCGGCCATCGCTTCCGCCTCAGGCTCCGCTGCGCACGAGCCGCTCCCCCGCCTGGAGCAGCGCATCGCGCGTGCCGGCGGAGGTCGCCTCCGTGTACACCCGCACCAGCGGCTCCGTGCCGCTGAACCGGATCAGCAGCCAGGACCCATCGGGCGTCCACCACTTGAACCCGTCGTTGGTGCTGAGGGTGACGCTCCGCACGATCGGCTCGCCGTCCAGGCTGGCCGGCGGCCTGACCGACAGGTCCGCCCACAGGCGCTCCTTCACCCTCGGGTAGCTGGCGCGGTCGAGGTGGACGTCCGTGCGGAGGTAGAAGGACGGGCCGGCTACCTCGTGCAGGTGCGCGACGGCCTTCGAGACCGGCCAGCGCCCCGCCTCCCGCTCCCGCAGGAACAGGTCGAGCAGGAGGAGGTCGGCGTAGATCCCGTCGCGCTCCGGCAGGTGCATCCCGAAGCCGTACCCCCCGGACTCCTCGCCGCCCATCATCGCGCCCGTCTCGATCATCCGGGGGCCCACGTACTTGAACCCCACCGGCGTCTCGTGGACGGGAACGCCGTAGCGCTGCCCGAGCCGCTCGACCATCGATGTCTCGTTGACCGTGTAGACCACTGGCTCGCGCAGTCCGCGATGCTCCAGCAGGTAGTACATCAGCAGCCCCATCACCTGGAGCTGGTGGATGAAGGTCCCCCGCTCATCGGCGGCTCCGGCCCGGTCCGCGTCGCCGTCGAGCAGCAGCCCCAGGTCGTGGCCGCCGGCGGCCAGGATGCCGAGCGCCTCGTCGATGTTGGGACGGATCGGCTCGGGGTTCACGCCGCCGAACCAGGGGTTGCGCTCGGAATGGATCTCGCGGACGCGGATCCGGCCGCCCTCGAGGAGCCGCGGGATCCAGCCTGCGCCGGAGCCGTACAGCGGCTCCACGAGCACGCTGACATCGGCGGCCCGCAGCCGGTCGAGATCGAGCGTCCGGGCGACATACTCCCGGTAGCCATCGAACGGATCGACGATCTCCACCAGGCCCGCGGCCTCCCCGTCGGCGAACGGCCGGCGGGGCGGATCGTCCCCGGCGTGCTCGGAGATCGTGGCCTCGAGCGCGTCCAGGATCTCGGGCCCGGCGGCGGCCCCGGACGGCGACTTGACCTTGAAGCCGTTGTCGGTCCAGGGGTTGTGGGAGGCCGTGATCATGATGGCCGTGGCGGCCCCGCGCGTCACGACCTCGAAGGAGGTCATCTGCGTCGGGATCGGGGCGGCGGCGAACAGGACCGGGACGTCGAAGGCCAGCAGGACCTCGGCCGCCGCCTGAGCGAAGTACTCGCTCGCGAAACGCCGGTCGTAGCCGACCATGACGCCCTTCGCGGCGCTCCCCTGCCGCACCACGTAGCGCGCCACGCCCTCGGCGCAGCGCCGGACGTTCTCGTAGGTGTACTCGTCCGCGACCCGTGCCCGCCACCCGTCGGTGCCGAAGACGATGGGCGGTCGCGCCGCTTGCCCGATGGGCGGTCGCGCCGCTTGCCCGATGGGCGGTCGCGCCGCCTGCTGGTGGCTCACAGGTGGTCCGTCTCCCCCGCCTCCCTGAGGCGCTCCACGATGGCCCTGACGTCCTGCGCCCGATCGGCGGCGCAGACGAGGACGGCGTCCGGCGTGTCGATCACGATGGTATCCGACAGGCCGATCGTCGCGACCAGGCGGCCGCCCGAGGCGCGGACCAGGATGTCGCGCGAGCCCACGTCCATCGCCGTGCCGGCCAAAGCCGCCCCGGTGACCGCTCCCGCTGGCTGGGCCGGTTGCTCGCCCGCGGTACCCACCGTCGCGGCAGCCACCTGCTCGTCGCCCGCGAGCGCCGCGCGCTGAAGATCGGCGACCGCGCGCCAGCTCCCGACGTCGCTCCACCCGGCGTCGAGCGTGCTCATCACCACCTGGCCCGCCCCGGCCGCCGGCTCCATCACAGCGTAGTCGATCGACACGGCCCGCACCGCGGCGTACCGGCGGGCGGCCTCGGGGCCGTCGAGCACTCCGCCCCCGTCCTGCGCACCGGGCGCGGAGAGGGCCGATCT
>JAJYJR010000175.1 GCA_021789355.1 Chloroflexota bacterium
CGGTGGTCGGCGTATCATCAACGGCGGCGTGCGACCAGGGTTGCACGCCCGGGTACTGGAAGAACCACACCGACGCCTGGGTGACGTACACACCGAACCAGACGCTTCTGAGTGCCGGCTTCGTCGTCCCGGATGAGCTGTCGGCGTTCGGCAACGAGAAGCTGATCGACGCGCTGCAGGGGGGTGGCGGTCGCGGTCTCGATGGCGCGGCACGGATCCTTCTGCGCGCGGGTGTGGCAGCCTTGCTCAACTCGGTGGCCTTCCCGTACCCGCACTTCGTCAACACGTCGGTTGTCATGTCCGACATGAACACGGTGCTGGCCAGCCTCGACCGGCAGACGATGCTCAACGAGGCCGCCGAGTACGACGGCTACAACAGCATGGGCTGCCCGTACTAGCCGGAACTGTCGCTCCCCGGGGGCAGGGCACCATGCCCCTGGGGCAACCATCTGATCAACGGCTGATCCGCGACTGACTGGATGCGACATCGGCCGTCGCCGAAGCCTTGCTCGCGGCGATCCGCCGGTCCCGGACAGGCATGAGGAGCGCTGCGGCGAGCCCAAGGGCAAGCCCGAGCGCGGCCGCGACGACGGTGTTGAGCGCCACGCGTGGTGACGTGGGCTCGAGGTTGGGGAGCGCCGTCTGGACCACCGACGCCAGGCTTGTCGTGTCGGCGCCAGCCGGACGCGCGAAGCTCGTGATCTCTCCTGCCACCGCGTTCGCGAGAGCGGCCGCGCCAGCCGGACTCGAGGCCGTCGCGGTCACCGTGATGATCGGTTGGCCCACCGGCGCATACACCGCCAGTCGAGTTGCCAGCGCTTCGGGGGTGTCCGGCAGCCCGAGCTCGTCGATCACGCGCCCGAGGACGGGAGTGCTCGTGGCCAGCGCCGCATACGTCTGAGCCAGTTCCTGGTACGCCGAGAGATAGTCGGGCCGCGTCTCTGTCAGTGATCCGACGAGCACCTTCGACTCCGACTGGTACTCGCGGGGCAGCGTGCCCGACGCCAGGTATGCGCCGCCCGCGGCGATGCCGGCGACAAGCAGGATCAACCAGAGCCGACGCCCGATGATCGCCACCAACCGCCACGTGTCCATCGCACCGTCACTCTCTGTCGGCGGCGGGGCGACGAGCTGCCCCGCCGCCCGGCCGCGCCGCCTCTGCCCGGTCGCGGATTGTCCGCGCATCGGTGTCCGGTGAGCCCGATTCCAGAGATCGCGCGACTTCCGAAGATCGCGCGACCAGGCGGTCGATCAGCGCCGCGAGGATCTTCCCGGTCCCGACCACGTTGTGCTCGCGCTCGACGTACGCGCGCCCTGCGGCGCCCATTCGGGCGAGCTCCTCCACCGGCGTGTCGGCGAGCTGCAGGAAGGCGCCCGCGAGGGCATCGGCATCGTCCGGCCTCACGACGACGCCTGCTTCCGTGGCGGCCACCGGATCGTAGGCGCTCACACAGGCGAACACGACGGGCCTCGCGGCAGCCATGTACTCGAAGAGCTTGTTGAAGCTGATCCCATATCGGTAGACCGGTGTCGCCGTGGCGTGAACCACCGTTGCGTCGAGACTCCGCAGGATGGTGGGCACGATCTGCTTCGGCACCGCAGGCGCCAGCGCAACGGCGGCGCTCCCGTCGGCCAGCCGTTCCAGCGACGGCCGCTCCGGTCCGTCCCCTACGCAGACAAGCGCGATCCGTCCCGGGGCACGCGCCTCCGCGATGGTGGCGGCCCGCACGAGAACACTGACCGCGTTGACTCGGCCGAGCGAGCCGACATATCCGAACACGAAGCGCCCGTCGGCGCGCATTGACTCGATCGTTGAGATCGCAGCGCGGTGCTGCCCCGCGGTCTGCAGGGCGCCAAACCTCTCCGCGTCGAAGACCGCGAGATCGACGCCGTTCGGCAGGTAGACCACGTGATCGACGGGCAGGCCGCGCTCCAAGAGATACGCCCGGAGCCCGGGCAGGAGCGCGATGACGACCGACGCGCGGCGGACGAGGAATGCCTCGATCCCGCGCAGGAGTCGCTCTCCGGCCGATCCCTCGCGGAGGGCGCCGAGGTCCACGAGCGTCTGGGGCCAGAGGTCACGGATCTCGAACAGGAAATGTGCGTGACGGAGCCGCGCGGCGATCCAGCCGCCGAGAGCCGCGAAAGGATGAACGGTCGAGCCGATCACGACGTCCGGTGCGGGGAACCGGGTCTGGACGACGAGGAAGGCGGCCAGGAACGTGAGCATGTTCACCTGGCGGCGCCAGTTGTTCCCACGATAGGGGAACGTGCGGACCCAGACGAACTGCACACCCTGGTACGAGGCGGTCCGGTAGAGCTGCCCGCGCGCAAGGCGTTCCTCGCGGCCGGTGACGTGGCTGAGTCCAGCGGCGAAGATCGTCACGGCCTTCCCGCTTGCGACGAGCTGCCTTGCGAGGTCGTAGTGGCGCGTGCCCTTGGGGCGATCGGGCGCGTCAGCGTAGTGGTTGACGATCCAGACCCGGCATTGGCTGGGCACCCCATTCCTCCGCCGCTCGCTCGGTCACGCGCTCGACGGGGAAACGCCGCTCGTGGGGACGACGCCCGGCTCTCCCGTGCGGTCCTGCGACCTCACCCGATCATATCCTTGCCACCAAGGGCCGCCCGGCCCTCGGCCGGCCCGGGTTCGGCCGGACCCAGGTCCCCCGATGGGTGCGTCCGGGCGGGCGCAGATGCGAGAAGGCCGGGCGCGGCAGCGCCCGGCCTTCTCGGGGGGTGATCCCTGCGCCGAGGTTCAGCGCAGGTAGAACTGCAGGTCGCTCTCGCCCGGCCGGTCCGCGAACGCGGTCCAGCCGCTGCCCGAGGTGTACTGCGCCTGTCCGTCAGCGAAGTACGTCGTCGAGCCGTAGCCGTAGTCGAGCCCCTTGCGGATGGGGAAGATGGTGTACTGCGTGTCGCTCGCGGTGGAGAGCACGAGCTGGTAGGAGCCGGCCGGCAGGGTGGTGGCCGGGAAGCTGGCCAGCGCCCAGACGGCGCCCCCGTTGTCGCCGCCGGGGGCGGAGACCGGGATGCTCGAGGCCGGCACGGTGCCCTGCGCGAGGAGGGTGCCCGACGCGGTCTCGAGGCTGAGGGTGAGCGAGGAGGCGCCGCTCGAGCGGCGCAGACGGACCGCCGCCTGCGAGACCGTGCGGCTGTCCCCCAGGGTGAAGAGCTCGCGGACCTGGTCGGCCCCGCTGATCGGCTCGTAGTTGTGGATCCACATCTCCATGTAGCCCTGCCCGGCCACCACACCGTTGGCGTAGGTCAGGCTGACGATGGGGGTGTAGTTCTCGCGCGTGGTCCAGCTGCCCTGGTTCATGAGCAGCGCGAAGTCGGTGTCCGGGAAGCGCGGCTGCTGGGGCTCGATCGTGGACCCGTACACGTACGTGCCGTTGATCGAGATGAAGTTCACGGTGGGCGCGGGATCGGTGTTGCGGAAGACGATGTGATAGAGCTGGCCCGCGGTGAGCGTGGCCGGGCTGCTGAAGGTGGCCAGTGCGCCGGCCCCGTGGAGCGAGGCCGCGTTGGGGATGGAGACCTGCGCGAGGACGTGCCCCGAGGGCACGTGGGCGGCGCTCCCGTCATCGGTCTGCACGCTCACGTTGAGAGTGCCGCCGGTCCCGCCGGCGTAGCCGGAGACGGTCCCGATCACGTAGAAGCGCACGCTCGTCAGCGCCGCGCTGGTGGTGGCCCGGAACCGGAAGGCCACCTGTGTGTTCACCCCGCCGCCGTTGGTCCCGCCGACCTGCGTGTTGGCCAGCGTGTCCGCGTTGATCTCCGACCCGTAGAGGCCGCTGCTGCTCGTCGTCACCGGGGCCGGGGTGCTCGTGGGAGCCGGCGTGGGTGCCTCGGTCGGCGTCGGCGTGGTCACCGGCGTGGGTGCCTCGGTCGGCGTCGGCGTGGCCACCGGCGTGGGGACCGGCGTCGGCGTGGCCACCGGGACCGGGGCGGTCACCGGCATGGGGATCGGCGTCGCCTCAGGTGTGGGCGCAGGGGTGGAGACTGGTTCACGATGCGCGTAGCCGCGGCGCACGGACGTTGTCGTCGTGGCCAGCCAGCCCACGATCGCCCCTCCCGAGGCGGTGCTCGAAGCCGCGGTCTGGATGGTCGCGCCGGGCGTCCTAGTCGACCGGGCGGAGCTCACCGTCCCGCCCCGGAGCGGAGCCTGGCGCCACATCGTGGCGAGCGACTCCGACTTCGCAAAAAGGGCGCGGAGGTAGTAGACGGGCGACGACACCGGATCGGCGATGACCGCGGACGCTCCCGCTGCCAGGAATCCGGCCGCGGTGTTGTCCGCGCCATATCGAACCAGGCGTGCCTGCGAGCTTCCCGTGGCCGCGCGGGCACCGTTGGTGAGGCGGAGGAGAACGACCGCGTTGGGGGCGAGTCGAACCGTGCGAATGTACGCCTCACCGTAATACCGGACGCTGGTGCCGTTGGCACCGGTCGTCGGATCCAGCGCGAAGCCGTTCTGGGCTGGGGAGACCGACCCGCCAGTGGATGACGAGTAGGACGGGTTTCCGCGGCCGATGTAGACGATCACGGATGCCCCGCTGATCGCGCGCTTCACGCGACTCCAGGTCGCGTTCGGGCTGTAAACACTGACCACGTTGGTGCTGTAACGCTGCGCCTCCCGGGCAACCGCGCCGGCCAGCACGCGGTTCGCCGCGGTCGTTGCTCCGGCCGGGCCCACGACGATCGCAACCTTGGCTCCTGCGGCCGCAGCCGCAGGAGCCGGAGCGGCCGCATACGACCCGACGGCGAACAGGGCGATCAGGACGGCGACGCCTGCCGCACGGAGGATGGAGCCACGAGCCGCCCTCTGGGCGACCTTGACGAAGAACAACTGGTGTACGTCCTTTCTACCGGAACACTGCATGGAAATGCAGCGACGGAGTTGTGGACCACTCAGCCAGTCAAGCCCTGAAGGCAGGATCGCAGCCGGTAGCCGGCAATGGCATGCGCGCGCCGGGATCAGTACCGGGCCACGCGCGAGACCGTGCGCGAGACCGCGGTCACGCCCTGAACATGCCCGATCAGCAGCCCAAAGGCTGGCTGAGCGGCGATCTTTGGTTGACTCCCTGTACTTGGCGTCCCGGGCAGGCCGTGGGAGACCTGGCCCGGCACGTGTGGCGGTCGGATCCCGCCGGCCGCCACGGCTGACAAGTCCGGGGACCATACCCCACAACCGGCGAAGCCTGCCGAAGAAGGGGCCTTCCACCCCGGTGTGCGTTGCAGCGGCATTGCAGCAAGGCCACGGTCTCGGCCACGCCGGAGCCTGGGAATGCCTCGGGTTCGGCGTGTGGCGCCGCGTCGGCCCGGCCCACATCACCAGGTGTGGTGGTCAACCGGGAGAGTCGACCCGAGGTTGTGCGACGGGACTGGAGTGGGCGAACCCGCAGTGGGCGAACCCACAGCGGTCAACCCGCCGCGGGTGGATCCCGCCGTGCCGCGATCGGTGCCCGGTATGCAGGGAAGAAGCCCTGTTCGACGACCTCGTCTGGCGGCAGCGCAGCGCGCCGTGCCTCGCTGAGCGCGCGATACCCGGCCTCGTCCAGGATCCAGCGCCCCGTGTGGAACGCATGCCGCCGCGGAGAATACCTGCTCTTGAACCAGAAGAGGGAGTCCGTGCGGCTTCCCCGGCCACCGCCCAGATGCAGCACCCGGTTGCCGCGCGCTTCTGCCCAGGCGACGGCATCGTCGATCAGGACTTTGGTCGGCGACACGGCGTCGGCCGCCGAGTCCGACCCGTGGAGGTACCACTGGGCTATCCCGTCGTAGTCCGTGAAGAGGCCGGCGGCGACGATCGCCCCCTCGTGTTGCGCAACCAGGAGGTGGACGCGATCACCGACTTCGGCTCGCAGGCGGCGGAAATCGGCCTCATCGAAGAAATAGAACGCCGCGGCGCCGTTCCGGACCATCGTTTCGCGGTACAGACGGGCGAAGTCCCGGAGTTCCGACCAGTCGCTGCTGTGGTAGGTGGTGACGCCCTTGCGTCTCATCGATGCAATCCGCTGGCGCAGGTCGGGAGCGAAAGCCGCCCGCGCGGCCTCCACCCCGAAGCTGAGGTCGATCGAGATCGTCGCGCCCGCCTCGACCACGCCGGGCCCGCCGACACCGGGCGGCGCGTCCAGTCCGGACAGGAGCGCGGCGTTCCCAAGGAGCGGATGGAACCGCGTGAACACCGAGACGACGTGTTGCTGCCGCCACACGTCCACCACCTCGGTCCATGCCTGCGCCAGGAGGGGATCGCCGGGGCCGCAGCCCCAGGCCACCGGTCCGGGGTACCCGTAGACCGACGTGACGTCAACCGATCCCGATGCTGGAACTACGGCATTGTCGATGGGGCGAAGGAGGTACGGCCAGGCGAATCCACGGCGATCGTCTCCGACGACCGCAAGATAGGGCGCCCCGTCACTCGCCGCCGCGTACCGATGGAACGCGGCGGTGTGGAACACGTCGCACCGCGCGGCCACGAGCCAGTGGTCCCAGGCATCCTCATTAGGGCGGACGAGGGCCACTGGGAGTCGCCCGTCGCGAAGCCTCCGAGAGTCCATGAGCGTCACCGATCTTCGTGCCTGACAACACACGAGCCCACGGCCCCCGCCGGCAGGTACAACAGCCCTGTCGGAGCGAGGCGACTCCATCATGATAGGCGCACAGGCGCCCGCGTCGTCACGCGAGGTGGGACAATGCTGCGCTCGCTCGCATCGGTTGTTGCTCGGCATGCGTGGGTGCGCAAGGCGGCCCTGAGCACGCCGGGCATTCGGAGCCTGGCCTGGCGGTTCGTGGCCGGAGAGGATCTCGATGCGGGCCTGGCCGCGCTGCGGCGGCTCAACGCAGACGGGATTGCGGGAACACTCAACTTCGTCGGAACTCACGTCCGGGACCCGGCAGAGGCCAGCGCGGCGGCCGACGCGGCGATCAATGCGGTGCGGCGCATCCGCGCGGAGCAGCTCCGCTCGCACGTTTCCGTCAAGTTGACTCAGATCGGGCTCGACATACGCGCGGACCTGTGCGAGGAGCAGCTGCGTCGCATCCTCGACCGTGCTCGCGAGTGCGGGGTCTTCGTGCGGATCGACATGGAGGAATCCGGATACGTCGATCGCACGATCACCCTGTACAGGGCTATGAAACAGGCGTACGGAGCGGACTCCGTCGGCCTGGCCTTCCAGTCGTACCTCCGGCGCCACCGGGTCCTTCTGGAGGAACTCGCCACTGCGGGCGCCCGGATCCGGCTCGTCAAGGGCGGCTACTGGGAGACACCGGAGGTGGTCTTCCGGCGCAAGGCGGAGGTGGACGCAGCGTTCCTCGAGGACATCCACCTCGTCCTTGCACGCACCAGGGAACCGGCCATCGCGACCCACGACGAGGCGGCCATTGACCATGCCCGCCGCGTCGCGGAGGATCTCGGGCTCACCAAGCAGGACTACGAGTTCCAGATGCTCTACGGCGTGCGCCCCGACCTGCAGCAGCGGCTGGCCGGGGACGGTTTCCGCGTCCGCTGCTACGTGCCGTATGGCAACGGCTGGTACGAATACGTCCTCGGCTGTGTGCGGCGGGTCGCCGCCGCGGCTCTGCGCCCGAGAGCACTGGGATCCGGTTCGTCTGCACGGATCTCGGACGACGCGTCGACCGCCGCCGGTCCCGATCGGGGAACTGCCGTCAGGCCACTGTCAGCGGCAGATGGTCGTCGCCGGGTCGGGCGCCAGTCCCAGCCAGCGCTCCTGGTCAAGCGCTGCATCGACGTGATAGGTGCGACCACGGCCCTGGTGCTCCTGTCGCCGGTCATCGCGTGGGTGGCGGTCGCGATCACGGTCATCGACGGGCCGCCTGTCCTCTTCTCCCAGGTGCGCCCGGGGATCGGTGGAACGCCGTTCGAGATCTTCAAGTTCAGGACAATGCGGGCACCCCGGCGGGGCGAGGTCTGGTACCTGACCGACGACGAGCGAGTCACTCGGCTCGGCAGGCTCCTTCGCGCAGCCAGCCTCGATGAACTCCCCGAGCTGTGGAACGTCCTCCGAGGTGATATGAGCCTCGTGGGTCCTCGGCCGCTGCTGATGGAGTACGTCGGCACGTATTCGCCCGTCGAGTGGCGGCGCCACGAGATGCGTCCCGGCATCACGGGTTGGGCGGCCGTGAACGGCCGGAACGAGCTGCCCTTCCGGGATCGATTGCAGCTGGACGTCTGGTACGTGGATCACTGGAGTCTCTGGCTCGACGTCCGCATCCTCGCCGTGACCGTGTGGCAGGTCTTCCGTCGCGCCAACGTCTCCGTGACCGAGGATCTCGGCCTCGGCTTCCCGCTGCCCGGCGTCGCAAGCCACGGAGCCGCCGCATCGGGGGGCAATGACCGCGGGCGGGCGCATCCCGACCAAGGGGCCTGAGACCCGGCTTGCACGGTGCCGTGCCCGTGCGTGCGCCGCCTCGCCCTAACCCCAGCGTCGCGCGTTCGGTCAGGACAACGGTGCGGAGACCCCGGCGGTGAGCGCTTCTGCGACCACCTGCACGTCGTCGTCGCTCAGTCGGCTCGAGAACGGCAGGGCGATGGTCGACGCCGCCACCCGCTCGGTCACTGGAAAGTCACCCGGAGCGAATCCGAAGCGCTCCCGATAGAAGGGCTGGAGGTGGATGGGCGCGAAGTAGGGGCGCGACGAGATCCCCAGCGCCGTGAGCCGCCTGATGACGAGGTCCCGATCGATGGCCGGGTCCAGCCGGACCACGTAGACGAACCAGTCGACCTGCTCGTCCGGGCCGATGTGGGGCAGCGTCACCCAGTCGTGCCCCCCCAGCGCACGCTCGTAGGCCGCAACCACCCGGGCGCGCTCCCGCTGCAGCTCCTGGCGGCGCTCGAGCTGGGCCACGCCGAGCGCGGCGGAGAGCTCATCGAGCCGGTAGTTGTACCCCAGTCGTACGTGGCGGAGCCACCCCCCGTCCTGATCACGACCCTGGTTGCGCAGGCTCCGCATCGTCTCTGCCAGCGCGTGGTCGTCGGTGACCACCATGCCGCCCTCGCCGGTGGTGATCTGCTTGTTGGGGTAGAAGGCAAAGACGGCCGCGTCGCCGAACTTGCCGAGCGGGCGGCCGCCGACGCCCGAGCCCAGGCCCTCGCACGCATCCTCGATGATCGCCCAGCCGCGACGGCGCGCGATCGAGGCGATCGCATCGATCCGGCACGGCCTGCCGAAGACGTGGACGGGCAGCACCGCCCGCGTCCGGTCCGACGCGGCCTGCTCCAGCAGCGCGGGGTCGATCCCGAGGCTGTCCTCCTCGATGTCCACGAAGCGCGGCACCGCCCGCTCGTAGAGGAGGCAGTTCGCGGAGGCCACGAAGCTGAACGGGGTGGTGATCACCTCGTCGCCCTCGCCGATGCCGAGTGCTCGCACGGCCAGGTGCAGCCCCGCCGTGCCGCTCGAGCACGCCACGCCCTCCGCGCGGCCCGCCAACGCCGCGATCCCTTCCTCGAAGCGGCGCGCGAAGTCCCCCAGGGCGAGGACATCGCTGGTGAGCACCTCGGTCACGAGCTCCAGCTCGCGACTGCCGATGTTGGGCCTGGCCAGCGGGATGTGTCGATCGGCGACGCGGGTCGTCGCGGACATCGGGCGTCCTCCGCGGATCACGACCATTCAGCCTACAGCGCCGCCTGGCCCCGGGATCGTGCTGGTTGGCCTGCCCGTACAGGACGGTGCGACCCCCCCAAGGCGCGCGTGCGGCTCCGCCGCCAGGCGGACACGCGCGCCCCGTCGCATGCGCGGCAGGGTTCGGGAGCGGGGGCGTTCCGCGCGAGGGGGCGTCTGGAGCGAAAGGAGTGTTGCGCGCGACCGGGCGATCGGCCGAGGGAGGGCGACGCGTTGCCCCTGTCCGGTTACTCCGCCACGCCCCCCGGCGCCGGAGCATGCACCGAGACGTTGCCCAGGCCGCGCTTCGAGAGCTCGCCGCGCAGCTGGTCGGGGGTGCCGGCCAGGATCGGGAACGTGCCGTAGTGGATCGGC
>JAJYJR010000176.1 GCA_021789355.1 Chloroflexota bacterium
TCGCCGCGGCGCTCGCGATCAGCACCTACACGACGCTCGGGGCGTGGCTCGGCGTGGTGCTCGTCCTGGCCGCGCTCGCATCCTCGTACGCACACCCTGCGCTGCTCGAGCTGGTAGGCGAGGTCGGTCAGTACGCGGACCACGTGGCTGGATCAATCCGGCGAGTGCTGCCGGTAGCTCGCCCGTCGCGGCGTCGGTGATCTGGTCGGAGCGACTGATCGAGTGTGTCACAAGCCGCTGGCTTCAGCCCCGGCGCAAACGTCCCAGTCGTACTCGGCGCGCGCGACGGGGTCGCTGAGGACCGACCAGGCGTTGTTGGGCGCGGCCATCTTCTCGTGCGAGCCGCCTGCGAGGTCGGGATGATGACGCCGCGCGAGCGCCCGGTACGCGGCACGCATCTCCGCGCGCGGCGTCCGCGGGTCCACCGATCGCATAGAGGTCAAGTCTCTCGGCCATCAGCGCAATGATGCCGGCCGGGACAACGGAGGTCGCCCCGAGGTGGTGGTCCGCGTCGCCGACCTTGGATTGGCCGACGTCCCTGACCGCGTCGCGGTTCGGGTTCGCGACGGCCGGGTTTGTGCAGGACGTCCGCGGGCGGGGAGTTGAGACGACGGGCGGCGTCAGGGTCACCGCCCGTCGTCTGCCGGATGGGGCTCATCGGCCCCGGGAGAAGCAGCTCACCGCCGATCCGGGCGTTCCAGGAGACGACCGCGGAGACCGGTCACGCCGACCAGGGCCATCGACGTCGCGCCGAGAGCGCCCAGGAGCAGAAGCAGGCTGTCGTTGCTCTGGCCGCCGTCTCCAGCAGGTGCGCTGTTCGTAGGCGGCAGAGAGGGCGGACTGGTCACGCCCTCAACGCCGCCCGTGCTTCCCGGCCTTCCGGTCGCACCCAGGACCGAGCCGCTCGGCGACGGTGAAGCCGTGGCCGATGCCGTGGGAGTTGCCGGGGGCGTGGGGGTAGGGGTGGATGTCGGTGGCGGGGTGGACGTCATGGTGCGCGTGTTCGTCACCGTCACCGTCGTGCTCGTGTCCTTGATGACCGTGACGCTCGCCGCCGGCGAGTACGTCGGGCTGTTCACCCAGGTGGCGTTGGTGCCGGCTGCCGGAAGCGCGCCTTCGGAGACGGAGCAGGTCACGCCGGGGTTGAAGGGGCCGAAGACCTGCGACGAGACCGAGCCGCCCGAGGCGGGCACGGGCAGGTTGACGCTGCTGGCCTGCCCGTTGCAGGTCACGGTGAAGCTGAACGTGCCCCCGGCCCAGCCATTCAGGTTCCCGGTCACCGTCTTGGTGAAGTAGAAGAAACCCTGCTGAGGCGGGGGCGGCGGCATGTAGGTGTTGGTGACCGTGCAGGTCTTCTGGTCACCCAGGGCGATGGCGCCGGAGCAATCGCCCGAGGTGGTCTCGACGTAGTTGGGTCGGTGGGTTTCGGTGACGCTGAAGGAGCCGACGTTGAGGGTGACCGTCGTACCCGTCTCGCTCCCCGGGAAGGAAGCGGCAGGCTGGACGTTGGTCCCGTTCACCGTCATCTGGAAGTCCGAAGCCGAGGCGGTGCCGCCGGCCGAGTTGTCGACGTGCTTGACCACCGTCAGCTGCGGCGGGATCCCGTCATTCGTGACAGTGCAGACCACCGTCTCGCCGGAGACCAGATCGACCGTCGCCGGATTCGCCGGTGTCGAAGAGTCCAGTCCTGCCGGGACGGTGCTCTGCTGGTCCGACTGCGGGCCGCACGAGATGTCCGTCAGCTGGTAGCCGGACGGGATCGGCGTGGTCTCCCCGACGGAGTACGTGCCCGCCGGGAGCGTGTAGGAGGTGCCGGTCAGCGATCCGGCTGCCGGGCTGCCGGGCACATTGGATTCCTTCGAGTCCTGCACATAGAGCGAGAACTGCGCTGGGTTGGTCGATCCACCGTAGGCGTTGGCGACGACCTTCTTGACGATGATCGTGCCCGGCGGCGCGACGTTGTAGGCGATGCAGTAGAGGTTCGCGACGCCGTTCGTCACGTCGCTGCTCTGCAGGTTGTAGATCGACTCCAGGTTGTCGCCGTTCTCGATGTCGCGGTAACAGCGGAGTTCGCCGAACGTTGCTCCGGCCTGCATCTCCTCCTTGACGAGTAGGCCCTGATCCCATGTCTTCGCGGACTGGATCATGGCCACCTCGGCAGACTTGAGCACGAGTGTCGCGGTACCACCGGAGCCCGTCGTGAGGATGTGCGCGACGGTCCCAATGTAGTCATGGCCGCCTGCGCCGGTCCCGACGTCGAACTGCCACCCGCTGGCCGGCACGCATCCCTCTGGGGTGTCGGTCACCGGATTAGTGAGGGCGGTCTGGTAACTCGTGTCGAGCGTCTTCCCGTTCGGGTAGTCCGCCTCGCTCGCGTAGTTGCTGTTGGCGGGCACCACCCCGTAGCTCGGGCAGATCAGCTTCTCGACGGTCAGGTTCACGGTCGGGCCTTGGGGCGGGCTGTAGGAGTTGGTGATGGTACAGGTGACGCTGTCACCGGCAGCGAGCGTCAGGGGGTTGCTGGACACGACGTTCGAAGCGCCGCCCCCACCGGACGAGTTGCTTACGCAAGCCCACGAACTGGCTGTGTAGTTCCCGCTGTCGCTCGGCCCGCCGGACTCGGACAGGTTGTACGTGCCGGGAGCGACTTGGCCCGTGACGGGAGTCTTGCCGGTCAGGGCCGGGGTGCTTGCGTCAGTCGCTGTGGCCGAGAGCGTCCAGTCGCTTGCGTGATCGCCCGACGGCGCGTTCCCGCTGAGCTGCTTGACCAGCTTCAGGGTTGCATGGCAGTCCGACGGCTGTGCCACCAGCGTGTTCGTGGCGCGATTGTTTGGGTTGTCGCTCGGATAGGCCGCGATCGGCTCGCCCGCGTAAGCCCCCGTGCCCGTATACGGGCCGAAAGTCCGCGTGGATTGGTTGCTCCCCTGCAGACCCTCGTCGATGGTGGTGCCACCAACCGTGATGAATAGGTGAACCGGGTCGTACACGTCGCCTGTCACGGAGATGGTGTAGTTGCCAGCGCAGTCGACCGTCCCGGAGACGGCCGTGACGGCATGTCCCAGCACAGTGCCGGCGGTGCCGACAAGCATGAGCGCGACGAGCCCGACGGTCGCCGTGCCAACGGTGAGAGCACGTCCGCGCACCCGCCTGCCCCCTCCGTGCGGATTCATGAGCGAGTCCATCGATGTCAGCCTCCCTCGATACGCGAGGATCTTCGAATAAGTGCAGTTGCCCGGCTGGACAGGGCCAAACAGATCCAGTGCTTGACCAGGCCATTCTTGCCCATTGGTACCTGCTCGTCCAGTACTTTCGCCTGACGTTGCGGCCTATCATACGCACAATGAAGGACGTGAGACGCACTTTCCGGTGACCAGCAGCACCATGAACGACAGCGACTCATTGCTCTGTTCAGCCGCCAAACCACAGCGATATACCGGGCAACTTTGCATGATTCCATGCGCCTAGAACCTGCGACGCTCGGCTCTCAATTGGGCCTGCATCCAAGAACTCGGCTCGACAACCGGCCGAACCTTACCGATTACCATGCTTCAACATTTCAGTGCAGATTGCGGATATGCGCCACGACGAGCACGAGCCGACGGACCACTGCTACGATGGCGCTCCCGGAGTTCGGGGCACAGCTCAAGGCGGTTCGCATTCGTGAAGTTTCGGAACGCGAGCGCGAGGTGTGGGGCACTTGTGGGGGCCGCGGTGTTGGCCGCCGCGTGTGCGACAGGGGGCAGCGGAGCGGCCTCGCAGGCGGTGCTGCCCTCGGACATCCCGATGCCGGCGCAGGCCACGCTTGTCATGGGCGCGCAGGGCGGCGGAACGGACGCAAACGCCATGGTGTACGGCTTCACGACGAACCTGCCGCCGGCCCAGGCCCGGCTCGCCTACGTCGCCGAGCTCAGGGCGGCGGGATATCTCCCAACGGGCGAAGCAGCAGGGTGGTTCCTGTTCCGGAACAGCGCCGGCGTCGTACTGGCGATCAGCTTCGGCTCAAGCGGCCCGCCGACCGGGATCGTCGTTCGTGTGCTACCGCCAGGTTCCACCCCCACGCCCGCTCCGCCTGCCGAACCCAGCGGGAGCCTCGGGTCGGCCGAGGTGCCTCGGCCGGATCCGCCTCACGGGCCTCCTGCCTGGGCGTCGAGCGAGGGCGCCGGAAACGGCAACGCCGGGGGCAAGGGGCTCGGCGACGGGAACGGCGTCGGCAACGGGTCTGGCCATGGGAACAGCCACGGAAATGGAAACGCCCCAGGAAACGGTGTCGGAAACGGGAACGCCCCGGGGAGAGGTAATGGTGCCGGGAATGGCAAGGCACACGGCAAGGCCAATGGCCAGTCGCCTGTCACCGGAACCCCCGTTCCCAGTGGCGCCGGCGCTGGAACCAGCGGCATCCCCGGAAACAGCGGCAACAGCGGGAATGCTCATGGTGCCGCCGCGAATGGGAACAACCCAGGGAGCGGCAATGGTGGCGGCACCGGGAGCGGCAACAGCGTCGGAAATGGCAAGGCCACTGGCAAGTCCGACGGCCACGCGCACGTTACCGGAATCCCCATCCCCGACGGCGCCGGCGCTGGAACCAGTGGCGTCCCCGGAAGCAACGGCAACGTTGGGAATGGCAATGGTGCTGGGAAGCCGGACGCTGCCGGCACGCAACATGCCAACGCGGTCGTGAACCTGACCATCAACTCCACCACCAGCGCAAGTGCGAGCGGCAAGGCCGGTGTCTATTCCAACGGTGGAAGCCCCGCGATTGCCGGTTCTGACGCGAACAACGATGGAAACCGCGGCGCGCGCGGAAATCCCATCAACACGGTGAATGCCGGGGGAAACAAGAACGCCGGAGGGGTCGGGAATGGCAATGCAAATGGCAAGGCCAACGGCGGATCAAGCAGCAACGCTGCAGGAAACGGAAGCGGGGCGAGCCGTTAATCGTCGCCCACTCTCCGGCGCACGCCGGCGCCAACCTGCCGCGCGACGGATTCTGCTCGTCGACGACGATGTCCAGCTACTGGTCCAGCTCGCCGAACGCCTGAAGCGCGACGGGTTCAGCGTGTCGACCGCGCGCTCGGGAAAGGAGGCGCTCCAGCAGCTCGACAAGGGCTGGCCCGAGATCATCGTGCTCGACTTGATGATGCCCGGCATGGATGGCGAGGAGGTGGCCGCGCAGATCAAGCGACGCGCTGACCTGCCGATCATCGTGCTCTCGGCCATCACGGCAGGCGAAAGCAAGGTCAAGCTGATCGAGCGCTACGCCGAGGACTACATCACGAAGCCCTTCGAGTACACCGAGCTGCGCGCGCGGATCAAGCGAGTCCGGCAACGGCTCGGCGCGCAGATCCCCGGCCGCGAGATTCGACTGGGCCCGGACCTGACGCTCGTGCCCGAACGGAAAGAGTGCTTCGTGGCTGGCAAGCGCGTGAAGCTGAGCCCGACCGAGGTGCGCGTGCTCACGGCCCTCGCCGCCAACCTGGGCAAGGTGGTGACCACCGACCAGCTCACGCTGCACGGCTGGAGCGAAATCGACGCGGCCGATCCGTCGTACGTTTGGGTTGCGATCCGCCGACTCCGCCAGAAGATCGAGATCGACCCCGACCACCCCCGCTACCTGCTCACGGAACGCGGCGTGGGTTATCGGCTGGTTCCTGCAGCGTGACACAGCCATCCGGCGCCCGCGACCGTGGGTCGCCGCGGCGGCGGTGGCTCTCGTACGAACGGGAACAGACCCTCTCGCAGCTGCTGCTCGCCACACTGCCGTTGCTCCTCTTCTGGGTTCTGACCATGCGTCAGACGGGAATCGTGGTCGGCCAGGAGGCTGACACGCGGACACGGCAGGCGGCGGGCAGCGTCGCGTCCATCCTGGCCCGCGACGCGTCCGACCTGCAGACCCTGCTCGACAGCTACACCGCCTGGAGCGTGCTGCAGGCCGATGTCGCCGCCGACAATGAGACCGGCATCAGCAGCACGGTGACCGACTTCCAAGTCGCACAGGGTCACGTGGACGCGGCGGTCCTGCTCATCGGTTCCCACGTGATCGCCGCGGGCGACCCCGCAGTGACGGCCCGGGTCGCGGCCTTCCTCCGCCAGGAGGTGACCACGCGGCCCGCCGCCACGCCGGTCCCGGCCTACGCCGACCTGGGCACCGGCCTCTACCTCGTCGCCGCGGGCACCATCGACCTCGCGGGCCGCACCGGGCCGGGCGTCGCGCTCGCGGCGACGCATCCGGCGGCCATGGCGTTCGCGCGCCGGATCGACGCGCGCTTTGCGCTGCAGGTGCGCCAGCTCGCCAACATCGACGTCGCGGTCTACGACCGTCACGGGAGGCCGCTCGTGCAGAGCGATCGCGTGCTGGCGCAACAGCTCGGGACACCGGACGTCGCCGGGCTCCCCGCGGGTGAGACCGTCGTCCAGCATCCGGCGCCGGACCTTGTCGACGCCATCACCGCCCTCACCGGCCCCGACGGCCAGGTCATCGGCGCGGTGGCCGTGATGAGCGAACTCTCGGCCGTGGGCATCCTGGGCAACGACCTGCGGCTGTTCCTGGTGGCCACCCTCGCCCTGACCCTGGCGCTCGCGCTCCTGCTCGCCCTCTATCTCTCGCGGCGACTGCGCCAGCGCCTGCAGCCGGTCGGCGACGGGATCACGGCCGTCTCACGCGGCGACCTCGCGATCCGCCTGCCCGCCGGCGACCGGGATCCTCTCGAGCGTCTCGCAGGCTCTCACAATCGGCTGGCCGCCGCACTCGAGCGCCGGGAACGCCTCGTCTGGCAGTCGGTCGACGCGCTCGACAACCTGCGCCCTGACCGCGCGCCAGAGGCGCTCGCGGCCGACGTGGTCGCCGCGGCCCGTGCGGTCTTCGGGCTCGATGGCTGCCGTCTGGTCACTCCCGACGGTCACGTCCAGGCTTTCGATCCCGCCTCGGTGGTCGATGCCCCGCCGGATGGCGCATCTGTCGCCCGCGCACGGATCTGGGGCCAGCCCGACGCCCCCGTGCTCGAGTGCTCGTCGCCGGAGGTGGCGGGCTGGTCGACCGCCGACCATGCCCTGTTCGAGCTGTTCGCGCGCCAGGCCGGGGTCGTGGTCCGGGACGCGGGGCTCTTTGCCGAGACCAGCCGGCGTGCCGTCCGCCTGGGGCGCGTCAACGAGCTCCAGCGCGACTTCCTGCGCGGTGTGAGCCACAACCTGCAGAGCCCGCTCACCCGAGTTCTCGTGATGTCCGACGACCTGGCCGACCAGCCGGCCGCCAACGTGGCGGAGCGGGCGCGTGCGATCCATGCGAACGCCGATCGGCTGGCCCACGTGGTCGAGCAGCTCCTGACGCTGTCGCGCCTCGATGCGGGGGCGTACGAACCCGAGGCCGACATCTTCGCCCTGCCCCCGCTCGTGCGGCGCGTCTGGGATGCGCAGGGCACCGACCGGTCACTCGACCTCGTCGACCGGAGCGTCGGTGCGCTGGCGGTCGCCGACCGCGCGGGGGTCGAGCAGGTCCTCTGGGTGCTCCTCGACAACGCCCTGCGCTACGCGCCGGCAGGGCCGATCCACGTCGAGGTCGCGCTGCAGCCACGGGCCTCGTCCTCCGGCCATCCGGATGCCGCCGCGGGCCACACGTTCGTCGTACGGGTGCGCGACGAGGGGTTGGGCGTCCCTGCCACCGATCGAACGCGCATCTTCGAGCGCTTCCAGCGCGGAGCGAACGCGGCCGATCAAGAGGGCACTGGTCTTGGATTGAACGTTGCCCGCCGCTTGTTGCGCGCGATGGGAGGACGCATCTGGTACGAGGATGCGCCCGGCGGTGGTGCAATATTCGCTTTCACGATCCCGGCGGAACTGGCTGTCGAACCCGCCTGATTCACCGCTCCCTGCGCGTCATGACACCGGCCACCTTGCCCGATTGCTTGCGCTATACCGCGCGCAGTGGGCGTACGTTGAACACCAATGGCACGCAATTGCTTACGGTTCTGCTTGCTGTTCATGCGCCGGACGTCATGAAATGGTGCGCCGTGCCACCACAGCCTCACCGGATATTTACTCAGTAAGGTTCGGCCAATAGCGTACGGTCTCGCGAACAACCGGTTCGTCCCTCCGTACGAGGCCAGCATGGCGGCGACGCGACCCAAGATCATCACACGGACCGACAGCGGCCAGTCGTTGGTTGAGTTCTCCCTCGTCATCCCAATCTTCCTGCTCCTGCTGATCGGACTGATCGAGTTCGCCTTCGTGTTCAACAGCACCCTGGCAATCAACTTCACCACTCGAGATGCATCGTTGATTGCGGCGGAGGCCGGCAATCAGAGTTCGGCGGATTGCACTATCCTGCGGAAGGTCGAGGAGGACGTGACACCGCCGCTCGACAACACCGATATCCAGACGGTCACGATCTTCCAGGCAGATCGATTCGGGCAGCCTATGCCCGGCATCCAGAACGTCTACCAACGGACGGGCACCACGACCTGCCCCTTCGGAACGTTGCCGTATGCGCTGGTGGGAGCGGCTACCTTCCCAGCGAGCGCACGCTGCAACGACCTCGAGGGTTGCTTGAATGATCAGACGGGCCAGACGGTCCCGCTCGACACGATCGGCGTGAGCGTCACCTATCGCTATTTCTATCACACGCCCCTGCCGAATCTCATCCCATTTCTGCCCGGCTCGGCACGGGGCTGGCTTGATTTCACGTGGTCCAACGTGATGCGCATGGAGCCGGTCCTGTGAATCGCAGCCGAGGCTGGGTGGATCGCGTCCGCACGACGCGTGACGCCCGAGGCCAAGCCCTGGTCGAGTTCTCGCTACTCGTGCCGGTGTTCCTGGTGATTCTTCTCGGCATGCTCGAGTTTGGATTCGCGCTTAATGACTTTATGTCGATCTCGTACGCCTCTCGTGAGGGTGCCAGGGCCGGGGCCGCGTTGGCCTCCGGGGTGGGCGGCGGCGGCACGAACCTCGACCCGTCCTGCGTGGATGGGGTCACTGGCAGCCCGCGACCGATGACGAGCAACGATGTGGACCCCTTGATCATCGCGGCCGTGGAACGTGTCCTGAAGTCGCCCGGCTCGATGGTTGCCCTGCCGTCTGTGGGGTCCATCACGATCTACAAGGCAGACAGTGCCGGCAACCCGATAGCGAACGCCTCAAACGTGTGGCGTTACACGCCGCACGCCGGCCCACTCGTGCCGTGCCAGCAGAACCCACCTCCACTCGACTTCACAGGTCCCGCCATTCCCGCCTGGCCGGCATCAAGCCGCCGCAGTGGCTCGCCTGCCGATGAACTCGGGATCAGCATCTCGTACACCTATCACCTGACAACGCCCCTCGCTGGTGCCATCCGGTTGATCGGCGGTTCTCAGGCTTCGACCCTGCCCATGTCGGACAGAACGGTCATGGCCATTGAGCCGACCAACTGAGGGTGGAGGCACTCCGATGAAACTGCACCTGCCGCCTGAGCGCTTGCTCCACAAGACGCGGCGACGCACCTGCGAGCGTCGTCGCCGTCAACACGGGCAGACGATCGTGCTCTTCGCGATGTCGGTGATCGTCCTCCTCGGGCTCTCTGCGCTCGTCATCGACATGTCGTGGTACTGGATCAACACGCTGCGCGTGCAGCGTGCCGCCGACGCGGCGGCCCTCGCCGGCGCGGTGTACCTGCCGGCCCAGGCATCGCAAGGGGTGGCGGCCTCCCAGGGCGAGGCCAGCCGCAACGGCTACGCCAACAACGTCGCGGGAGCGCAGGTCACGGCGCATCAGGACCAGAACATGGCGACCCAGATGGATGTCACGGTGTCGGCGCCGGTGCAAACCTTCTTCATGCGGATCTTCGGTATCAACTCCCTGACGGCCACCCGCCTAGGGGAAGCGCAATTCCAGCTACCGGTCCCCATGGGGAGTCCACTGAACATCTTCGGCATGCCCACGGCGAAAGACCTGCAGGGCAACCCGCTCAATTTCTGGGGTGCCATCCAGGGGACCAACACGTC
>JAJYJR010000177.1 GCA_021789355.1 Chloroflexota bacterium
GCGATCCGCTCCCGGAGGACCGCTGCAACCTGATCCGACAGGAGGCTCGGAATGCTCCGGCTGATGCGGGCCGTGGCCGGACTCTCGATGGACATCGCTGCACCGCACTAGACAACGATGAACAATATGCGAGTTTGTAGCACTCGAGGCACGCGGGGTCAAGGAGGCGGCGAACGAGGTGCACCCGGAGCTCGAGCACCGGGAACTCGTGCGCGTTGCGAGGCGATGCACCCGCGCCGTCCGCCGAGGAGCCCGTCCAAGCGCCGGATCCGCTCGCGTGGCAGGCGACCCGGTGGCTGGGGGTTGCGGGCGACGTCCGGCAGCGCAGGCCGCCCGGGCCGGAGAATCGATCGACACCATCCCGGCGCGCACGACGAGACGCGGGTGCACGTTCAGAAACGTTGGACCGCCCACAACCCGGTCGCAGCCAGTACCCCGCGGCGAGTTACCGGGAGCCCCCTGGCGAGTCGCGTCGCGCGGCCAGCGCGAGTGCGCTGAGCCAACTCCACCCGACGCCGATGGTCAGTCGCTGGATGAGCACGGCAACGGGTCGTACCCTTTGCGGCGCGCCCCCTCGAGCGTGAACACGGCGACGAAGAGCGGGCCACCGACGGCGCCGCACGCCAGGAGTCGCCGTGTCCACGCATCGTGCCTGCTGCCCATGGCGGCATTGTCCGTCGTTCGCATCGATCCGCTCCCGTTGGTACGCAATGGCGCCGGCGGGCGACCGGGCCCTGCGCCTCGTTGCAGGACGAGGCGGGCTCGCTCAGGCCGGCGGCGATGCTGTCGCGAGCACGCCCGGATCGGTCGACGACGCGGCCGCCTCGAATCCCAGCCGGCCGCGAGTCGCCGCGATCAGGACGAGGGCGATCACGCCAAAGGTGATCGCGCCGATGACCAGAATCGGCGTCGAGCCTGTCGGGAGCATGGAGAGCGAGGCGTTGATGCTCGAATGGGTGAGCATCGCGAGCAGCAGGCTGCCCTTCGTGTGGTTGAACACCCACGTCAGCAGGGGCGCGATGGCCACGACCATGACGAGGAACAGCACAACGGTCACCGCGTCCGATCCGCCGTTCTGGTCCGCCCACTCGGGGATCACGAACTGCGGGACGTGCCACGCGGCCCAGAGGACTCCCAGGGCGAGCGTCGCGTAGAGCGGCCCCATCCGAGCCTGCATCCGGGGCAGGGCGAAGCCTCGCCAGCCGGGCTCCTCGAAGAGCGGGCCGCTGAGCCAGCCGACGATGAGATAGACGAGGAACATGACCGGGATCTGGCCCAGCGAGGCCGCGCGGAAGGCATCCACCCCACCCGGCACGACGAGCGAGACCACGATGCATGCGACCGGCAGGCCGACGACCGCGAGGGCGTACCAGCGGACGCCGACGCGCCAGATGCGGACGCGGGACACGAGCTCGCCGATGGCAGTCCGTCCACCCGTGGCACCGGCCACCATGAGCGCGGCCACGGTCGGCCCGGCTGTCTGGAGCAGGATCACGAGCGCGGCCGGCAGCCGGAGGAGACCGTACAGCAGCGCCAGGAGCAGCCACGACGCCCCGTAGGCGAGGATGAAGTAGGCGGCGACCGGGTGGGTGCGGATCAGCTCCGCGCGGCCGCGGTGGGGCAACGCCTGCGGCGCCGCCACCGACTCGACTGATCCCTCGGCCGTCTGGGTCCGCATGTCACTCTCCAGCGGGGTCGTGGGGCGGCGCCGGACAACCGTGAGCGACGCACCATCGACCGTGGATCGACTCTCAGGCGGCCCCGGGTCCTCGGCCAAGGGCCAAACCGACGGGTACCGCGGAGCCGAAGGATTGACGCTGGCCGCCAAGCGCACCACCGCCCGGGACCCCGGCGCGCACCTGCCGGCACGTTCACCGCCGAATGCCGGCGCCGCCCGGGTATCCCCTGCCCAGGCGCTCGACTCCGTTGCGGTACGAAGACGCCCCTGCCGTGACGCCCGGAGGCGATCGCGGCAAGCCCGAGCACCGATACTCGTCGGACGCGACGGACGGCACCGGCGAGCTGCAGGTCACGCCGCTGGACACGCTCGCGTGGTACTGCGATCGGCAACTTCATGGCGGCGGAACGTGTCTACAGGATCGGGCGCTTCACGTCCGCGTCAAGGGCCTGGCGGAGATCACCGGCTTCTTTGCCGCCTCCAAGAGGACGTTCTCGTCGGATAGCACGTTGCAGGTCACGGACGCGTTCGAGACGCCAGCCCACTATGCGGTTGAGTGGGTCATGCGGGGCACTCACGACGGATCCTCGGAGCGATTGCCCGCCGCCGGAAGGGAGTCCGAGGTCCAGGGCGTGTCCGTGGGGCGCCTTGAGGGCGGCTTGATTGTCGAGAACCACGACTACTGGGATCTGACGGACTTCCTGGCGCAGGTCGGCCTCATGCCGCAGCCAGCAGCTGCCGGAGCGCGTTGAGCGTCAGCAGCCACCCTGGGATCGGACGCCCGCCCTGCTGGTCTCCGGCTCGATGCCTCGCTCATGAATGGGGCCGCCTCGAGGACGTGGTCGAGGTGCACCACGCGATGAACACGGCTCGATCACCGGCAGTCCTGATCCGGATCGGAACCGCGCCCAACCACTGCGCTGGGCACGGGACTTGACGCCTGCTCCGATCCGCCCACGATGGCTGATTGGCATGACCAAGCGCACCCGGACGGACTCGGGGGCACACGAAGCAAAGCGCGCGACCCGCTCGCGTGGTACGCATGCGCTTGAGGCCAGGTGCAGGAACCGGCGCCGATCCTGCCCGCGGCCACGTCCGCCCGCTCCCAGCCACGTCCGGGCGTGTCGAGGGCCCGTGCCGTCATGGTCGGGCGCCGAGAGCGGGCTTGACTCTCCCCCCGGGGGAGGCCCCACACTCGGGCAGTCGGTCCGTCCGGCCCGACGACGAGCGCGAGTGAGGCGTTGGAAGAAGTCGGCATCGGCGAGTTCGCGCGGCGCTCGCGACTGTCCGTCAAGGCGCTTCGTCTGTACGACGAGATGGGAGTGCTGGTGCCCGCGCGCGTCGACCGCGCCTCGGGCTATCGCTACTACGACGAGGCACAGCTCGAGCAGGCGCGTCTCGTGGCCATGCTGCGTCAGCTCGACCTGCCGCTTGCCGAGATCAGGGAGCTGCTCGCATGCGATCCCATCGACGCCGCAGATCGGATCGCGGCCCACTGGCGGGAGGTCGAGTCCGTGCACGACGCACGCCGCGAGCTCGTCGGGTACCTCGTCAACCGCCTGCGTGGAACAAGGTCCGACATGTACGAGGTCAGCACCCGGGAGTTGCCCGAGCGGAGCCTGCTCTGCCTGAGGCGCAACGTCGACGAAGCGGGGGCGTGGGCGCTCGGCAAGGAGTTCATCGCGATCCTGCGCGAGCGACCGCTGCCCAGGCTGGAGGAGCGTGAAGGCGCGATGTTCGCCATCTTCTGGGGCGAGGTGAGCGCCGACAGCGACGGCCCGGTCGAGTTCTGCAGGCCGGTCCCCGCCGACAGGGCGGAGGCGCTTGCACCGCACTACCCCGAGTTGAGCCTGCGGATCGAGCCCGCACATCGCGAGGCGTACGTCACGTTGCCGAACGCCGCGCTGCCGGCCGGCCCGGGCGGGAACCCTGGGGCGCAGTGGCAGCTCGCGTCCGAGGCGCTCCGGGCGTGGGCGGAGGAGCACGGCCTCAGTCCCGAACATCTCGCCATCAAGCCCGAGGATCTCGGCATGCGCATGACCTACCTCTGGAGCGAGCCGGTCACCGAGTCGAGCGCCCTCGACTGCGACTTCGCCGTGCCATTCGCGTGACCGCCTGCCGCGACGCGCCGATGGGGCTCCCCGGGGGCGAGGATCGAGGCGAGATGCAGCACCACGACACGCTCCCACCGGAGTCGCGATGAACCGCCGAGGCGTCTGCTACGACGTCGGGAGCGTCATGCTCGTCAACTGGCGGCCCGACTTCGACCCGCGCGTCGTCCATCGCGAGCTGCAGATCATCCGCGACGACCTCCACTGCAACGCGGTGCACCTCAGCGGACGGGACCTCGGCCGGCTCGAGATCGCCGCGCGGGACGCGCTCGACCAGAGCCTCGAGGTCTGGCTCGTACCCGGGCTCTGGGACAAGGGCCAGGACGCGACCATCGCCTACATGATGCAGGCCGCGCAGCTCGCGGAGCGCCTGCGATCGGAGTTCCCGGACCGGCTCGTGTTCGTCATGGGCGGCGAGCTGACCATCTTCATGCAGGGGATCATGCCCGGCCGCGACTTCATGGCGCGGATGAAGCACCCATCGTTCTGGGAGACCGTGAAGGCGGGCGGCCACAACGCGCCGCTCAACGGATTCCTTCGCCGGGCGGCGGCTGCGGTGCGCCCCGTGTACCACGGCCCGCTCACGTATGCCTCGCTCATCTGGGAGGCGGTCGACTGGGACCTCTTCGACATCGTGGGCGTCGACCACTACCGCGGCGGTCCGATCAAGGACCGCTACGTCGAGATGCTCGAGCCCCTGTTCGCGACGGGCAAGCCGGTCGTGATCACGGAGTTCGGCACCCCGTCCTGCGAGGGCGGCGACGGCGCGCTCGCGACGTCACTCGGCGACAACGCCGATTGGCGTTTCCTGCTCCTCCACGCCCTGCCGCTCGTCGGTCGGTTCGTGCGGCCGCGCGTCACGCGCGTGATCCCGCGCGACGAGACTCTGCAGGCCCGCGAGCTGTCCGAGACGCTCGCGATCCAGGACGCGGCCGGCGTCGACGGCGCCTTCGTCTCCACGTTCGTGTACCCGATCAAGCCCTACGACGAGGATCCGCGCTACGACCTCGACGCCGCCAGCCCGGGCCTCGTGCGGCCCCTGACGGGCGGCCGTCACGGCACGACCTACCCGGACATGCCCTGGGAGCCGAAGGCGGGGTTCCGGGCGGTCGCGGAGTTCTACGGGCTGGACGGGCAGACCGGGCAACCGCCGGACGCGCCAGAGGCGGGGCAGACCGTGGAATCGATCGGCAGCGCCGCCACCCGCCCGGCGTCGCGCGTGTCCGAGCCCACGAGCGTCGTGCAGTGCACGGACGCCACGGAAGCGAGGACTTCGGGTGGCGGTGTCAGGAAGCCCCTGGCGGGGCGCGTCGCGCGGCCAGCGCAAGGGCGCTGACCCAGCTCCACCCGACGCCGATGGTCAGCCGCTGGACGAGTCCCGCAACGGGACGGAGTCCGCCGTCCTGCGACAGCGCTCGACCGAACAGCACGAGGCCGCCCGGGACCAGGACCCCGACGAGCCCCGACGTGAGCGCCCACGCCGGCCTCCCCGTCCGGGCGAAGCGCGCCGCGTACGTGAGCGCGGCCAGCCCCAGCGCGGCGAACACCTGCAGCGAGAACAGCCCGTGGAGCATGCCGCGCTGCGTCGGTGTCACCGGAGCGCCGCGGTCGGGAGCGCCGTATTCGACCGGGTCGGTCACGAACACGCCGGCCCCGACGAGGCCGATGGCGTACAGCCCCACGAAGCGAGCGCCCCACCGCGAGGCGGCCGGATGGTCCGCCGGCAACCGCAACAGCCCGCGCGAGCAGGCCAGCATCAGCATCCCGGTGGCGAGGAAGTTCGCCCGCTGCACCCAGCCGCGCTCTCCCAGGGCCAGGGCACTGACCGGCTCGCGCAACGGGTCGTACCCCTTGCGGCGCGCCCCCTCGAGCATGAACACGGCGACGAAGAGCGGGCCACCGACGGCGCCGCACGCCAGGAGTCGCCGTGTCCACGCATCGTGCCTGCTGCCCATGGCGGCATTGTCCGTCGTTTCCACGTTCTCGACGATCGCGAGCGGTCGCACCGCCGGCGTGACCTCGCCCACGATTCGTGCGCCCTCTCGGGCGTGATCCGGCTGGCCGGGCGGGTCCGTGCCAACTCGGCCATGGGCATCGGGACGCGCGTCCGGCTCATCGAGGCCTTCCGAGGGTGAAGCCGCGCACGATGCGGACGCGGCGGCGTCTACGACTGGTTCGGGGTGGGCTCCGAAACCGGGGCCGCTCGAGGGGTCGCCTCCGGCGTGCCGGGCCTGTCGCCGGCCTGGAGTGCGGCGTCGAGCCGTGCCAGCAGGGGGGATGCTCCGAGGCGGACAAGGATCCGACGGGTGTCGTCCGCCGCGGTCCCGACTTCGGGCAGAGCGGGATCGAGGAGGATGGCCATGTCGATCCCGGTCAGCGCCTCGTCGACCTGCAGGCCGAGGCCTCGCCATGCCTGGAGCGCATCCCGGTACAGGCCGACCGCCTCGACGACGCGCCCATCCAGCGCCGCGAGCCCCGCCCGGATGGTCATCCGGCGCGCCTCGACCGCCGGGGCATGGAACCCGGCTCGGTCGATGGCCTCGAGCTCGGCCACCGCGCCCCCCGCGTCACGTTGCCAGAGCGCGGCGCGGGCAGCCGTCATCCGCTCCCCCGTGCCCGCGACACCGGCCATGACCTCGGCCGCGCGCCGCATGTCGGATGCCGCGTCTGCGAGGCGGCCGGCGGCAAAGGCGGCGTTGCCACTCGCGTCGTACAGCTGGCCGAGGGGCGAGAGCTCCGAGCTGTCCCCGACGAGCCGCCTGATCTCGTCCACCACCTCGGTGACGGGCTGGCCGCGGTAGGCCGCCACGAGCAGCGCGTTGGCGAGCAGGTCCACGCGTGCCTCCGGGGGCGGGTCGTCAGCGAGAGCGCCCGAGAGGACCTCCGCCGCCTCGTCCCAGCCCCCGAGCAGGAACGCCTGGAAGCCGACCCCGGTCGCGAAGCCGAACACCCAGTGCCGCTGCCCGACCCGTCGGGCGAGGGCCAGCCCCTCACGGTTTGCGTCGAGGCTGGCCGCCGGGTCGATCTCGCCCTGCGAGATCGTCCGGTTGTTCAGCGCGCGCAGCAACGTGCTCGTCAGCCCGTGCGTGCGCGCCAGGCGTTCGCCGGCCTCGATGACGCCGACACCTTCTCGGAGGCGGCCCAGGTCGCACAGAGCGGAGCCCTTGGTGATGAGCGTGTCCGCGAGCAGCGCGACGAGATCAGCGTGCTCGGCCACTTCGAGCGCCCGGTCGGCGATCTCGATCGCCCGCCGGTCGCTGCCGCTGATCATGTAGCTCCGGGCCAGCTGGCTGTGCAGCGCGACCAGGGCCGGGTCGTCGCCCAGGTCCGAGAACTCGGCGGCCGCGGATTCGAGCAGCTCGAGCGCCTGGGTCGAGCGACGCGCGGTCACGAGCAGCCGACCCGCGGCGGCGGTCGCGCGCGCGGCGCTCGGCCGGTCCCCCACCGTCCGGTACCGGTCGGCCGCCTGGCGGAGGAACGCCTCGGCGTCGTCGAAGCGGGCCGCCGCACCGGCCTCCTCGCCGAGGCGCTCGCCGAGGTCCGCGAGCTCGGCCGCGTCCGTTGCCACGCCGAGCGCCTGCTGCAGGAACGCGAGTGCCTGCTCGTGCGCCCCCAGTGCCGCTGCCCGCTCCGCGGCGCCCCTGAGCGTGATGCGCGCCTGGGTTGCCAGCGCGTCGGCTTCGGGGCCCTCCGCTGCATTGTCGTGGGCCGCCAGGTAGTGCCCGGCGAGAGCACCGACAAGCTCGTCGGCCCCCAGCGTCTCGAAATGGCGGGCGGCCGCCAGGTGGCGGGCCTTGCGGTCCGCCTTCGCGAGCGTGTTGTAGGCGACCTCGCGGATGAGAGCCTGCACGAACGCGTATTGCCCGCGCTCCGGGGAACGGGGGTCTGCCTCCAGCGTGAGGAGCTCGCGCCGCATGAGCGCGCGCAGGCGCGGCTCGAGAACCTGCGCGGTGATCCCCGACACGGCGGCCAGGCTCGCGAGCGTGAAGCTCTGGCCGAGCACGGAGGCGTCGGCGACGAGGGCCCGCTCGTCGGGGGGCAGAGCATCGAGGCGGCTGGAGACGAGCGCGGTGAGGGTCTCGGGCACGGCGAGCGAGGTGAGGTCGCCGGCCGGGGCGTACGTGTCGCCCTGCAGGACGAGCCGGCCCTCGGCGACGAGCATCCGCACGGTCTCCACGGCGTACAGCGGGACGCCGTCGGCACGCGCCACGATGGCATGCACTGCGGGCTCGGGCAGCCCAGGCACCAGCCCGGCGAGCAGCTCGCGCATGGCCGCTTCCGGCAGCGGTTCGAGGTGGAGCGAGGAGAAGTTCCGCGTGCCCGCACCCCAGGTCGGACGTCTCTCCAGGAGGAGCGGCCGGGCGAGCGTGACCACGAAGAGCGGCGCGTTCCGGCTCCACTCCATGAGGTGCTCGACGAAGTCGATGAGCCCCGCGTCGGCGAAGTGGAAGTCCTCGAACGCGAGGACGACCGGCGCGCTGGCAGCGAGGCGCTCGAAGAACGTGCGCCAGGCGCCGAAGAGCTCCTCGGAGCCGCCGCCGCGCTCCACGCCCAGCAGCGCCAGGAGGGCGGGCTCGATCCATCGGCGTTCCTCGGCGTCCGGGACGTGCTCGGCCAGGGTGTCGCCGACCTTCGCCCTGGTAGTGCGCTCGTCGTCGGTCTCGAGGAGGCCGCACCGCTGGCGGACCATCTCGCCCAGGGCCCAGAAGCTGATCCCCTCGCCGTATGCAGGGCTCCGCCCGTCGTGCGACCAGATCGGCTCGACGAGCCCGTCGAGGTACTTGTGCAGCTCCCAGGCGAGGCGGCTCTTGCCGATGCCGGCCGGACCGATGACGGAGACGAGACGGGCGCGGCGGTCGCGTGACGTCGCGTGGTAGAGGTCCTTGAGCTGGCGCAGCTCGTCATCCCGCCCGACGAAGGGCGCCTCGAGCGTCTCGGCCCGGTTGCGTCCTCCCCGCTGGGCCACGACGCGCAGCGCGCGATACGCGGGGACGGGCGCCGACTTGCCCTTGAGGGTCTGCTCGCCCACCTCCTCGAAGACGATGGCCCGGGCCGCCGCGCGACACGTCGCGTCGCCGACGAGAACGGCCCCGGCCGGCGCCACCGACTGCAGGCGCGACGCGGTGTTCACGAGGTCGCCCGCGACCATACCCTGGTTCGCGGCCCCCAGGGTGACCGCGGCCTCGCCGGTCAGCACGCCCGCGCGCGCCTGGATGGCAGGCCCCAGCGTTCCGACCGAGGCGACGAGGTCGAGCGCCGCCCGCACCGCCCGTTCCGCGTCGTCCTCGTGTGCAGTCGGCGCGCCCCACACGGCCATCACGGCGTCCCCGATGAACTTCTCGACGGTGCCGCCGTAGCGGCCGATCACGTCGGATGCAAGGTCGAAGTACCGCGTCAGGGTGTCGCGCACGTCCTCCGCGTCGCGCCCCTCGGCGAACGGGGTAAAGCCCACGAGGTCGGCGAACAGGACGCTCACGAGGCGGCGTTCGGCCTGGGGAGCCGGAACCATGCGGAACTCGGACGGAGCCTGCGGGGCCGAGCCGACTGGCCGCGCTTCGGAGCGCGGGTTCGGCGCGGCCTGGCCGCCTGCGCCGAGCGCTCCCCCACATTCGCCGCAGAAGCGGTCGCCCGGGTCGTTCTGGGCGCCGCACGCGGGACAGACGATGGCCAGCGGGGCGGCGCACTGTGAACAGAACTTGCGCCCCGGCCTGTTTTCGGCCCCGCAGCTCCCGCAGATCACGTCGCCAGAAGTCCCTCCCAGGATCGAGAGTACGCAGCGTACCCGACAAAGCGGTCCCTGCGCGCCGGGAACATGAGGCGCGGCGGAGACCCGGGGGCAGCCTCGACGACGGTCACCGTTCGGGCATGGGCAAGCGCCCCCGGACGGACTCGCGGGCGCACGAAGCAAAGGCCTCGACCCGCTCGCGTGGTACGCGACCACTGGGTGATCAAGGGCCGTCTCGTTCGACGCGAAGTCACCGGCGCCGCGGGTCAGGCGCGGGCGATCTCCTCTCGTGTCGGGCCCTCTGCCGATCCCGCCTCGGGCTCGAGTGCGCCCCTCCTCTCACCTGTCCCTGGCAGGTGCGCGCGATGGCGCAGCGGGCTACGATCCACCGCGCGCCGATCCAGCGCGCGCGGATCCAGTACGCG
>JAJYJR010000178.1 GCA_021789355.1 Chloroflexota bacterium
TGGCTCAGGGCGTCGGGATCACCGAGGCCGCCGGCGAGGACCGCCTCGATGGCGCCCTCGATCTGGACGGACGGGGCTATTCTCTGGTCCACGGCGTGGGTCTCCTGATGCGGTTTGCAACTTCCGCCTCGGAACCTACGCCGTCTTCACTTTTCCAGCGGTCTCAGGACGCCACCACCGAGCACGACGTGCAGCAGGTGCTGGCCGCGATGCGGCGGGCTGCTGCCACGGAGCCCGTGCCTGCGCCCGTGGATGCCGCGGAGACGCGCGCGGAGCTGCAGCGTCGCCTTTCCGCTGGAGAGATCAGCCTCGCGGCGTTCGCCCGCGAGTGGCGCCGGCTGGAGGCGCCGCAGCCGTCACGCCAGCCGGTTGCCCCCGACGAGCTGCGCCTGCGTCGCGCCCGCCACCTGCTCGATCGGTTCGGGGACCTGTGGTCCGACCCGGCCGTGCCTGGCGAGCTGCGCGCGGAAGCCGCGCACGAGCTATTCGGCCGGATCGACGTCCAGGGTCCCGACGTCGTGGCGCTGCATCCCCAGGAGAAGGAGAACGCCTGGCTCCTGGGCTACGCGGCCATGCGCGACGGGTCGTTGACGACGCAACAACAGATGGGAATGGTCGGGGCGAGAGGGGTTGCCCCGCGACCAGCGACCTTCCCGTCACGATGCGGCTCGCCGAGCCGCCCGAGCCCTGCGGGTGGCTCCAGAGCGCGTGACGCGTGAGAGGAGGGCGACCTGAGAGGGGCGCGAGGATCTGACCCGGCTGTTCCCATCCCCCGGATCGTTCGTCCGGAGTGGATCGCCGGCGCGCTTCGCGGCGCCGTGTGACGAGCCGACGCCGATCGCCGGTCACGACCTACAGCCGGGCGACGATCTCGTTGCGCGCCGCCTCGCACTCATCGGCGCCAAGCCGGCGGTCCGGGATCCGTCAAGGCAGATTGACTCGTGGAACCGGCTGGCCCCTCCGCGCGGCCTCGGCCTCGACGCGCGGAGCGAGCCGACGACCCTTGGCCAAGAAGTCGATCGTTGACCGGACGCGGTTTCCCTTGATGCTCCAGTCCGCGAGGACACGCTCGACGTGCAGGACCGGGCCCCGATCGTCGTGGACGAGCGTCCCAACGAGGGTATGGTTCTCCTCGCCTGTGTAGACCTCGGGGTGACCGTGGAGCGTGAGACAGGCCGGGCCCGCTGGGAGCGCTGGGGCGCCATTCCCAATCCGCAACGCCACCTGCTCGCCCACCAGCTGGGCGTTTGCCACCGGCACGCACAGCGGGTAGCCGTCGCTGTCGACGACCGTCAGGTCGGCGAGTGGCAGCGTCGCAAGTGCGCGCGCCGCGACATCGCGCCATTCCCGCGGAGGATCGAGCCACGGCGCCGGCTGGCGGCCGGGCGGCGCCGGATCGGATGACGGGAGATCGAGGTCGTCGCGGGCATGCCACTCTTCCGGTGCGACCGCGAGATCGCGGTCTGGCCACCAGTTCATGCGCACAGGCGTGACCTCGATCCAGACGCGCGCCCAGTACCACGGGAGACGCTTCAAGAGGAACTTCGGCTGGCCCTGGACCGTCGCCGGATACTTCGCCACGGCGAGCCGCACATACCGATCGGTACCTGCTTGGAGATCGGCATCCCGGACGGCGGCAGTCCCCTGTACGAGCACAACCGGCGCACCACTCATTCCTGCCCCGATGGGATCGGCGAACAGCAACGCCACCTTCGGGTTCCGCCGCGCGCGCTCCGCCTTGGCCGGAAACGACAGGCCGGTGGAGACATCAAGGGTCCCGTTGCCGACGAACGGTCCCAACGGCAGCGTCACAGGGGTGCCGGCCCGAGTCAGGCTGGCGTACTCGCATGTGTTCGATCGCTTGAAGACCGCTAGCAGCTTCGCTGGCCAGTCAGAGGAGTTGGAGGCGCTCACCATCCGGGGAAGATAGCTCCGCGAGGTCCCGCGTGTCGAACGTCAGGTGATGGCGAGGATCCCCAAAGAGGTCCCTCGGAGCACCAGCTTGAGAGCGGACAAGACTTCGGAGACACGCACCTTCGTGTGGGTTTGGCCGCGGCGAGCGGGGTTGCCCCGCCACCACCGACCATCTCGTGATGCGCCTAGCCGAGCCGCCCGAGCCGTGCGAGTGGCTGCGGAGCGCATGACGCAGCGGCAAGACCGATCGGCGACCTCATCGGTAATGCAGTCACTTGGGTTGTTCGCAGGGCTCGACCCAATAGAGCCCAGATGAGACGCTACGTCACTCCTGGCCTTCCGGCCGTTGACGTCGAGGCTCGGCGGCAAGACGCTTGACGGTGCGGAGAACGTCCTCCCCCTCTGAGCTGGGAACCAGATGATCGGCGAGCCATGTCACTGACCGGTTTCTTGGCGCGGTGGGAATGACGATCGGATCTGGCCCCACCCCTGAGCGTGCCGTGATGATCTGATCTGGCCCCACCCCCGAACCGTCTGACCCCTACGCTCGGGTGACTGTCGAAGGTCACCTGGAGCGAGGGAGCAAGGAGCGTGTCGAGGGTGGAGCTGTTCGAGGGTATCCGGCGCGACCGGCGGGAGGAAGGGATGTCCATCCGCGGCCTGGCACGGCGGCATCGGGTGCACCGGCGCACGGTGCGCCAGGCGCTCGCCGCGGCGCTGCCGCCGGCCCGGCAGGTGGGCCCACGCCCGGCCCCGGCCCTGGGCCCGCACCTCGCCACCATCCGGCGCTGGCTCGTCGAGGATCTGTCGGCCCCGCGCAAGCAGCGCCACACCGCGCGCCGGGTCTGGCAGCGCCTGGTCGACGAGGAGGGCGCGACGGTGGCGGAGTCGAGCGTGCGGGCGGTGGTGGCGACCATCCGGCGCGAGCTCGAGTCGGGCACGCATCTCGTCACCATCCCCCAGGTCCACGGCCCGGGCGAGGAGGCCGAGGTCGACTTCGGCGAGGCGACGCTGGTCGTGGCGGGCAGCCCCACCGAGGTCCAGCTCTTCCACCTGCGCCTTTCCCACTCGGCGCGGGCGGTCCACGTGGCGTTCCCGACGGTCGGCCAGGAGGCGCTCCTGGAGGGCCACGTGCTCGCCTTCGAGCGCCTGGGCGGGGTGCCTGCGCGGATCCGCTACGACAACCTCAAGCCCGCCGTGGCGCGCGTCCTCCAGGGTCGCGACCGGGTCGAGACCGAGCGCTTCATCGCCCTGCGCAGCCACTACGGGTTCGACAGCTTCTTCTGTGCGCCGGGCGAGGCGGGCGCCCACGAGAAGGGGGGCGTGGAGGGCGAGGTGGGCCGCTTCCGCCGCCGGCACCTGGTGCCCGTGCCCCAGGTCGCCTCGCTCGCCGCGTGCAACGCGCTCCTGGAGCGGGCCGATGCCGCCGACGAGGCGCGCCACGTGGAGGGGCGCCTGGCCACCGTGGGCGCGATGGCGGCCGCCGAGGTCCCGGCCCTGCGCCCCTTGCCCGCCGAGTCGTTCGACCCGACCGTCCTGCTGCACCCGCGGGTCGATCACAAGGCGCGGATCGCGGTGCGCGGGTCGCACTACTCGGTGCCCGTGCGCTTCGCCGGCCGGCGCCTCGACGTGCGCCTGGGCGGACGCACGCTCACGGTCGCGGATGCCGGGCGGACCGTGGCGGTGCATGCGCGCAGCCTGGGCAAGGGCGCCCAGGCGCTCGTTCTCGACCACTACCTGGAATGCCTCACCCGCAAGCCGGGCGCCTTCCCGGGCTCGATGCCCCTGGCCCAGGCCCGCGCCTCGGGCGCCTTCACCGCCGCCCACGAGCGCTTCTGGCGCCGGGCCCGTCGCAGGTTGGGCGACGCGGGCGGCACCCGAGCGCTCATCGAGGTGCTGCTGCTCCACCGCACCCTGCCCTTCATCGCGGTGCACGCCGCGCTCGACGCGGTGGAACAGCTGGGCTCGGTCGATCCGGCCCTGGTGGCCATCGAGGCTCGCCGCATCGCGGACGGGCGGGGCGAGACCGCCGTCACGCTCGAGCGGGGGACGGCCCTCCACCGCTACGACCGCCCGGCCCCCATCCTCACCGTCTACGACGGCCTGCTCGCCGGGGCGGCGCGATGAACGCCCCCGTCAGCGAGCAGGCCGCGGCGCTCACCATCGACGCCGCCTGCCACGCCCTGCGCCTGCCGACGGTCCGCGCCCAGGCGCCAGCGCTGGCGGAGGCCGCCCTGCGCGACCGGCTGACGCACCTCGGCTACCTCGCCGAGGTCCTGGCGGCCGAGCTTGACGACCGCGACGCGCGCCGACGGGAGCGGCGCATCGCGGAGGCCCGCTTCCCGCGCCTGAAGCGCCTCGCCGAGTTCGACCTCGCCGCGGCGCCCACCATCGACCCGGCCGCCCTGGCGGCCCTCGAGCGCGGCGCCTGGATCGACGCCGGCGAGCCGGTGGTGCTGCTGGGCGACAGCGGGACCGGGAAGTCGCACCTCTTGATCGGTCTCGGCGTCGCCGCCTGCGAGCAGGGCCGGCGGGTGCGCTACACGACCGCCGCCGCCCTCGTCAACGAACTCGCCGAGGCGGCCGACGAGCGCACCCTCTCACGGGTCGTGGCCCGCTACGGGCGGCTGGAGCTGCTCTGCCTCGACGAACTCAACTACGTCCACCTCGACCCGCGGGGGGCCGAGCTCCTCTTCCAGATCCTCACCGAGCGCGAGGAGCGGGCGGCGGTGGCGGTGGCCTCGAACGCGCCCTTCAGCGAGTGGGGCCAGACCTTCAGCGACCCGCGTCTCGCGGCGGCCGTGGTGGACCGCCTGACCTTCCGCGCCCACATCATCGAGACCGGCTCGGAGTCCTATCGCCTCCGGGTCAGCCGTCCGAAGGGAGGTGCCGCCGCGCACTGATCACGACCATCGGGTGGGGCCAGTTCTGGTCATCACGCCGGGGCCAAATCAGGCGATCATTCCCAGCGCGGCCCGAAAGCGAGCTGAGCCTGTTCTTCGAGAGCGCCTTCCCGAGGCGTGAGGCGTTCCTCAAACGCTATGGGCAGACCAGCCCGCCGCTTGTCGTTGAACCCCGAGAAGGCGCCAACCCGGGCACCGTTGGCACGGCATTCGACTTCCTCGTCCGGTTCGAGTTGGACCCAAACCCCGACGCTGGGATCGCAATGCAGGGGGCCGCGTTCGCGGGCCAGCCGTTCATCAGGCTGCTGATGGAACTCGCCGAGGAGCTCCGCGACTCGGCGCGGACGGGCGACCTCCTCTGCCGCGCGTCCTATCTGCTGGCGCTATTCACGGAGGTCTACCGGTCCGGCGCGATCTGGCCCGGCTCGCTCCTGAGCCAGGCGACCAAGCGGACCAAGGTCGGCGAGCTCCTCGCAATGGTCCCGGCGGGCGCGGTTGAGGATCTCCAGGCCCTGCTCGTTGTGGCGCGCGCTGCATTGGTACCCGCCATCCTGGCGAGGGGCGGACCCTTGCACCTGGGTCCGGTGTTCGACGGGAGCAGCCTCGTCTCGGCCGACGCCGACATCATCGCGGGTGGCCTCCTCCTTGACGTCAAGACAACGGTAGGCACGAAGCGCTCGGACGGGTCGCGATACGACGGCCTCGACCGCAAGACGCTGTATCAGCTGCTGGGGTACGTCCTGTTCGACTTCTCAGACACCTACGCGATCACCGACATCGGGCTCTACGCCGCCCGCTACGGGCGCTTCACGACATGGCCGGTGGCCGAGGTAGTGACCGAGTTGACGGACGACGGAGCGACGCTGGCGGAACTCCGGCGGCGATGCGAGGAGACCCTCCGAGCACTGGCCATGTGACCGTGGACGTCTATGGCGTGGCCGACATGCCGGTCACCGGGAGGAGTATGCGGTGACCGGGCAGGCCTACGGCGGCAACCTCGACCCAGAGCTCTCCGAGGCGCTGGAGGGCATTCCGCCCCTCCAGGCGCGCTACAGCGCCGCGGCCAGGCCCTCCGAGGGCTCCCTCGCCGCACAGGACGGTGGCACCCTCCTGGGTCAAATGACCTTCGACCTCAGCCAGGTCGCGTTAGGCATTGGCCTTGAGCACCTGGCCTGCTGGTATGCCCTGCCCATTCAGGCACGCCGGATGCCCGCAGTCACCCACTTCACGTTGATACGCACTGCTCTGGAGGGCGCCACGCTCGCGCGATGGCTTCTGGAGCCGACGACTGAGGGCGAGCGGACCTCGCGAAGCGCCAGGGCACAGTGGGACGACTACGAGCAGCAACGCCAGATGCAGGAGGTCGCCGGCGCTCCGACCGAGCAGCAGGACAAGTGGAAGCCCGCCGGTCAGAAGCAGCGCGAGCTCCTCGCGGCCGTGGAAAGCGCCGGCCTGAAGCTGGCCGAACGGCGCAGCAAGACCTACCGGTTCGACCACTATGTCTTCCCGGAGGAGCAGGTCGCGAAACACGGTGGACGGCGGCTCGGGAAGCTCCTCTATCAGATCCTGAGCGCCCCAGCGCACGCCCAACAATGGTCTGCATACCAGGGTGCGCGATGGGAACTCCTGGAGGAGTCCGCGGTGCGCCCTGGCACGCAGACGATGTTGCTTTCGGGTCGCCAAGACGTGGCCGAGGTCATAACCGTCATCGCCGTCTTGGCGTTCTCAGACGCGATCACCGAGTTCGAGCGCTACGGCGCCCGCCGGTGACCGACGAAGGGGGGCCGCGAGCCTTTAGGGAAGCGGCGTCATGTGGTGCGACGAATGCAGCGGGTGTTCGCCTCAGCTCTTGAGTGCGAGGTAGCCGAGGAAGTTGTTCATGGCGACGAACTTGGACGCTGACTCGCGCAGCTCCCGAGAAGCGTGGTCCCAGAACATGACGTTGAACGTGAACCCCCGGCCGCGCAGCTGGTTCACCGTCGGGACGTAGTCCGCGTCGCCGGCCACCAGGGTCACCTCGTCCACTCCCGCCTTCATACGCTCGTACGAGTCGGCCATGATCTCGGTCGTGATGCTGTTGTCGACCTTCTTCTCGCGGTTGGCCGCGTTTCGGTCGTACACGATCGGCTCGAAGCCTCGGCTCCTCGCAAGCGCCCACAGGGAGTCGTTCGCGGGCGGCCGGGAGCCGAACAGGACCGCCCGGCCAACCTCCGATGCCTGCCCCCCCAGCGAACTCGAAGAGCCGCCCGAAGTCAATCTTCCACCCGTAGTCGCAGATCTTCTCCGTCTGGGCAGTCCAGATGTCTGGAACAAGGCCCGTCTGGACAGCACTCACGTGCATGCCCTCGATCCACACGTTCGAGTTGTCCACGTAGAGGTAGTTCGTGGCCCTGCTCCCATGCGCCAGTCCGCCTGCATATCGTAGTGGCGATATGAGCGGCAACGACCGACGCGAACGCAGGCTGGTCTGAGGTGGGCGACTGGCGCGTGAAGTACGACGGCGTGTGCTCGAGGTGCGGCCGCGAGCTCCACGCCGGCGAGGTCGCGGTCTACGACCGGCCGACCCGCACCATCCGCTGCGTCTCGTGCCCGACGGCACCCGCCGCTGAGGCGCCAGAGGTCGATGCGGGCGTCGCCGGCCGGTCCGCCCGCCAGGAGCACGACCGCCGCGCCGCGAGGCGGGAGGCCGCGGTCAAGGAGCGCTGGGGGAACCGAATCGGCGGCGTCGTCCTGGCGCTGACCGACGAGCCCCAGTCGACGCGGGCGTGGGCGGCCGGTGCGCGGGGCGAGGAGAAGCTCGCGGAGGCGCTCGCCGGATTCACCGTGCTCCACGACCGCCGCGTCCCGGGCACCAGGGGGAACATCGACCACATCGTCGTGGCGCCGGCAGGGGTGTTCGTCGTCGACGCGAAGCACTTCGAGGGACGGATCGAGATCCGCAACCACGGCTGGTTCTTGCGACCCGACGAGAGGCTCCACGTCGGTCGGCGGGACTGCTCCGCTCTCGCCGACAACCTCGGTTGGCAGGTCGCAGCCGTCGAGAATGCGTTGTTGGCGGCCGGCGTCGAGCCCCTGCCGCCGATCACCCCCGTTCTCTGCTTCGTCGACGGCGACTGGCCGCTCATCTCCCCGCCCGATGTGTTCCGGGGCGTCAGGCTCGAGGGCCCGAGGTCGCTCCGGAGGAGGCTGGCTGGCGAGGCCCTCGACGAGCCGGCTGTCACGCGCCTGGCGCGCGTCCTCGCCGCTGCGCTGCCGGCGAAGTAGGTCAGCCGCGCCACCGAGCGCCTCGAGCTCGAGCCGACAGCTGCCGTCCGACCTTGCGTGCGGTTTCCTGGGCGTTGTCGGCCTCCCGGGCTCGTGTCTCAAGCTCGCGGGTCACGTCATCGAGGTACTTCGGGAGCCGATCCACGAAGGCGACGTAGTCGTCATAGTCGGCCAGGGAGATGCGACGCGCCCCCGGCTCGTCCGAGCAGCCAGGGTCGAGGTCCGCGGTGTTGAGGGCACGCTTGGCCGACTCCCCGCCGCAGAGGACTGCGTACCGGTATCGGAAGCCATCGCGCTCCTCCTCGAGGTAGCTGGCGGCTGTTGCCGGCCACGCTATTCGGTGACGATCCGGCAGGATTGGCTGGGGATGCGACGGCAGCGCTGGATGGAGATGCCGCCGCCTGATCCTCACTGATCGCGGGTGAGCTCGGCGACGGCTTTCTTGGCGCAGGCGTCGTCGACGATCTCCTTGCCGTCTGAGGCCGCGGCGATGAGCGCGGCGACCGCGGCGTTGTTGAGGGCGCGGGGGATCCCGTTGGACTGGCGGTGGAGCCGCACGATCGCATCGTCGGCGAAGAGCTGGTCGCTCCGTCCGGCGAGCGCCAGGTGGTGGCGCAGGTAGGCCGTTGAGTCGCCAAGGTCCATCGGCCCGATGTGGTAGCGCACCGCGATGCGCTGGTCGAGCGCGGCGAACACCCCGAGGCGCAGCTGCCGGGCGAGGCTGGGCTGCCCGAGCAGGATCCCCGCGAACGGGCTGCGGCTGTCCATGTCGGAGTTGGTCAGCAGCCGGAGCTCTTCGAGCTGCTCGGGGGTGAGGAGGTGGGCCTCGTCGACCACGATGACGACCCGCCGATGGCGCTCGGCCTCCTCCGCCTCGAGCAGCTCGGAGGTCTGGGCCATCACCTCGGCCTTGTGGAAGCGCGGCGTCCCCCCGAGGGCCCGGACCACGCTGACATAGAGCCCCCGCGTCCCGAAGGCCGGGTTGGCGATGTAGATGAGGGCGTGGCGCGACGGATCGAGGGTCGCGCGGGCTGCCCGCGCGGCCACCGTCTTGCCGGTCCCCACCTCGCCCGTGATGACCCCGAGGGCGGCCTCCGCGATGCAGTGGCGGATGCGCGCCACGGCCTCCTCGTGGGGACCCCTCGTGAACAGCTCGGACGGTGCGAGGCTCTTGCCGAAGGGGGTGCGGGTGAAGCCGAAGTGGGCCTGCCAGGGTGCGCGCTCGCTCATCAGAACGGCTCTCCGTCAAGGTCGCGGTACGCGATCGGGCCGCCCGTGATCGCCTCCTCGGCGGCGAGGACCGCGCCCAGGTAGTCGATCCCGGTCGGCGGCGCCGGCGCAGGCGGCGGGGCTGGTGCCTGCCGGTGGACGTGGCGGGCGATCCGCCGCGGGGTGCACCAGCCCACCTGGTGGCCCCCGAACCAGACCTCGATCGCGAAGAGGTCTTCCGGGCGATAGCGCAGCTCGACGCTCCTCCCCGCGAGCGCCGCGTCCACCTCGTACTCGTTGCCCTCGAAGCTGACCGTGGCGGTGCGGCTCACCCGCCGCTGGGCCGACCACAGGAACGCGCTCCGCAGCAGCTCCGGATCTGCGGCCCGGGCTGGGCGCTTGGCGTATCGGGCAAGCGGCGACTCGCCGGTCTCGCTGTGGACCCGCACGTTGAGATAGCGCTCCACCCAGGCGCTGAAGCGGTCGTTGAGCTCGTCCAGGCTCGCGATCCCGACGGTCTCCGCCTCGAGCAGGAAGCGTTCCCGGATGACCCGGTTGAGCCGTTCCTGCTTGCCCCGTCCTTGCGGGGC
>JAJYJR010000179.1 GCA_021789355.1 Chloroflexota bacterium
GACCGGATCGGCCTGGTGCCCATCCTGCGCGCGGGTCTCGGCATGCTCGACGCGATGCTCGAGTTGATGCCCACCGCCCAGGTCTGGCACCTGGGCCTCTTCCGCGACGAACGGACGCTGCGGCCCGTGGAGTACTACAACAAGCTCCCCGACTCGGCCACGGTGGACCTGTGCCTGATCCTGGACCCGATGCTGGCAACCGGCGGTTCCGCGACGGCCGCCATCGAGGTGCTCAAGCGCTGGGGCGCGGTGCGCATCAAGCTGGTGAACCTGATCGCGGCGCCGGAGGGGGTTCGCGCCGTCACCGAGGCGCACCCCGACGTCGAGATCCACTGCGCGGCGGTCGACCGGCAGCTCAACGAGCGCGGCTACATCCTTCCGGGCCTGGGCGACGCCGGCGACCGGCAGTTCGGGACGGGCCAGGGGGACTGACACGCGGCCGCGTGACCGCGACTCGGACGCGATGGTTGGGCGGTTCCCGCGTCCGGGGGCTTCCCCGAATGCGTTACCGGCAGTCCTGGGCACTTGCAGATCCGCCGCACTCGTCCACGATGTCCGTATGCAGATGGACCAGGCCTCTCCAGCCCGCCCGCCACGTGTGCTCGTCGTGGACGACGAGCCGCCTATCGTCGACCTGGTTCGCGGATACCTCGAGCGTGAGGGGTACGAGGTGCTCTCGGCGCCGGACGGGCCGCGAGGACTCGAGCTGGCGCGCACGGCTTCGCTCGACGTGCTCGTGCTCGACGTGATGCTGCCCGGCCTCGACGGGATCGAGGTGTGCCGGCAGCTGCGCACCTTCTCCGATGCCTACGTGCTGATGCTCACCGCGCGCGGGGAGGAGATCGACCGGGTGGTCGGGCTCTCGGTGGGTGCCGACGACTACCTCGTCAAGCCGTTCAGCCCGCGCGAGCTGGTCGCGCGGGTCAAGGCGCTGCTGCGTCGGCCGAGGACCCGAGCGGCGGCCGCAGTTCTTCCCGCGGCCCTCGCGCTGGACGAGGGGCGCCACGAGGTCCGCGTCGACGGTGCACCGGTGGAGCTGACGGCCACCGAGTTCGGGATCCTGGCCGCGCTCGTCCGGGACCCGGGCGTCGTCCTCGGGCGGGCGGCGCTGCTCGATCGGATCTGGGGCCTGGACTTCGTGGGCGATGACCACCTCGTCGACGTCCACGTGGCCAACCTGCGCCGCAAGCTCGGCGACGACCCGGAGCATCCCCGGTTCGTCGAGACGATCCGCGGCGTTGGGTACCGGCTGGTGACGCGCTGATGCGCCTGCCGGGTGGCCTGCGGGGCCGTCTCCTCGTCGCCAACCTCGTGGTCGCCGGCGCGGTCCTCGGCACCGTCGTCGTGGCGGTGAGCCTGGTCGGCCCCGGCTACTTCGCCCAGGCGATGGGGCATCCCGCCGGTGACATGATGGGCGCAGCGATGGACGCCGCGACGAAGGCGGCGTTCGATGATGCAGTCCGCAACGCGCTCCTCGCGGCCGGCCTCATCGCGGTCGTGGCGTCGATCGTCGTGAGCCTCGCGCTCTCGTCGGCGATCGCGCGGCCTGTGGCCCGGCTGGCCGCCGCCGCCGGGCGCATCGCCCGCGGCCACTACGCAGAGCGCGTCCCCGCCGCCGGAACCGACGAGATCGCGGAACTCGGCACCTCCTTCAACGCGATGGCGGGATCGCTCGAGGCGACCGAGCGGCGTCGCCTCGAGCTGGTCGGCGACGTTGCCCACGAGCTGCGCACCCCTCTCACCACCGTGGATGGCTACCTCGAGGGGCTCGAGGACGGGGTCGTGGCGGCGACCCCCGAGACCTGGCGGCTGCTGCGCGGGGAGACGGCCCGCCTGACCCGCCTCGTCACCGACCTTCAGGAACTGTGGGGCGCCGAGGCGCGCCAGCTGCCGCTCTCGATCGAGGCGTTCGACGCCGCGTCCCTCTCCCGCGAGGTGGTGGCCCGCTTCCGCCCGCAGGCGTCCGCGCGCGGCCTCGCGCTCGAGCTCGAGGTGCCGGACGGCCTCCTCGTACGTGCCGATCGCGGGCGCGTGGCAGAGATCCTCGACAACTTCCTCTCGAACGCGCTGCGCTACACGGCCGAGGGGACCGCGGTCCGGGTGAGCGGCACCCGCTCGACACGCGGCGTCGTGCTGGCGGTGCGCGACCAGGGACCGGGGCTGACGGCGGAGCAGCGGGCGTCGGTCTTCGAGCGCTTCTACCGGATCGACCCATCACGGTCCCGTGCCCTCGGCGGATCGGGCATCGGGCTCGCCATCACGCACGCTCTGGCACAGGCGATGGGCGGGCGCGTGTGGGCGGAATCGGACGGCCCGGGTCGCGGAGCCCTCTTCGCGGTCGAGCTGCCCGGCGCTTGAGCGGATCTTGACCAAGGCCTGACCCGGCCTCCATGGACTCCTGACCCTGCGCGCATAGCCTCGGAGATGCCGCTCAACGCTGAGCGGCGAAGACCGGAGGCGTTTCGATGATGACGGCGTGGGGCGACATGACCCTGGGCGCCTGGCTCTGGATGGGCGTGTGGGTCGTCGCGCTGCTCGCGATGGTCTGGCTGCTCGTGCGGGGGGCCGATAAGGGACCTCGCACGGACGACGCGGACGCGATCCTGCGCGCCCGCTACGCCCACGGAGACATCACGCAAGCGGAGTTCGAGCAGGCGCGCCGCGTCCTGCGAACGGAGAAGGAGACACGACCATGACACCCACACGAGGCGGGCTGCTGCTGGGCGCGGGCCTGGCGCTCGGGATCGCGGTCGGCGCGGCCGGATCGGCCCTCGCCGCGAGCCCTGCACCGGCCACCGGCACCGTCGGAGGCACGGCCACGCCGTGGAGTCAGATGCTGGGCGGCGTGGGAGGCTGGGGCGCCGGCATGATGGGAGGCTGGGCGGCGAACGTCGCGCCCTCGGCCAACTTCGGCCCGGGAATGATGGGGTCCCTCGGTGCGTCCGGGCGCGCGGCCGTGCTCCAGGCCTGCGACGAGGCGCACGACGCGATGCACGCGTGGGCGTCGGGGGAGACCTCACCCGCCCCGTCGACCCGCTGAACGCCGCGCCCGTCGTCGGCACCTATCCGCGCCCTGAAGGATCAGCCATGACCACCCGTTCGGCCCGCCGCGCCCAGGAGCGGGGGCTCACCGAGCAGCAGGACGACGAGCGCCAGCGCGAGGACGCCCGGCGGCGTCGGCGAGATCTCCTGCCGCGCATCGCGGGCTTCGCGATCGTCGCCGTCCTCGTCCTCGGCGCCGGCACCTATCTCGCAGGGTCCGTGTTCCTCGGCCAGCGCGGGCAGACGCACGTCGCCGGCGCGATCCCGGTCCGCATCAGCATGGCGGGCTTCGACCCGCAGACGCTCGACGCGAAGCCCGGGCAGACGATCACGCTCGACTGGTGGAACACCGACGCCGCGATGCACCTGCAGGGGGGCGTCCACACGCTCGTCTCGGACGCGCTCCACGTCCACTACGCGCTGCCGGCCGAGTCGCGCGAGACCATCACGCTCACCGCGCCGTCCACGCCCGGCGACTACGACTTCTGGTGCGACTCGTGCTGCGGCGGCAAGGGCTCGCCCGACATGCACGGCACCCTGCACGTGGCGGTCTGAGCGGTGGCCCACTGCCACGACCCGCAGGCGAGCGGGCCAGAGCGCCATCCTCGCTCCGATACCGACGCGGTTGCCAGCCCGGCGCCCTGGGTGCCCCTCGTCACGGGGGCGGGCCTGCCGCGCCCGGCGCTCGTCCTCTTCGCGGGACTCCTCGTGGCGGGCATCGTCTCGCTCGCGACCGTGGCGCTTGTCCCGTTCGAGACGGCGAGGTTCGGTGGACTGACGGCGCCGCTGGTCATTGCCTCGGGGGTCGCCGACGGGTTCAACCCCTGTGCCTTCGCGCTGCTCGTCCTGTTCGCCACCTACACGCTGACGCTCGTCAACGCGGTCACCGCCGACGGGACGCCGACCGCTTCGGCCCGCCGAACACTGCTCGGCGCGGGCTCCCTCTACGTCGGGGCGGTCGTGGTCACCTACTTCCTGATCGGCCTCGGGCTCTTCGGCTTCCTCGCCTGGCTCGGCCAGGACCACCTCGTCGCCCGCGTCGCCGCGGTCCTCGCGCTCGTGATGGCGGTCTGGATGCTGAAGGACGTGTTCCTGCCGGGTTGGGGCCCCACGATGGCCGCGCCGTCGGGCACCCACGGTTGGATGAACCGCGCGATGGCGCGGGGCGGCCTTGCGGGCATGCTCATCGCGGGCGTGCTGGTCGGCATCTGCACCGTGCCCTGCTCGGGCGCCATCTACCTCGACGTGATCGCGGTGCTGCATGCCTCGGGCGGCGGTCCGGTAGGTCTGGCACTCCTCGTGCTTTACAACATCGCCTTCATCCTGCCGCTGCTCGGCTTCCTGCTCGCGGTATCCAACCGCCGCGTGCTGGGCACGCTCGGACGCTGGAACCGGCAGAACGGGGCCGTCGTGAAGACGGTCCTCGCGCTCGGGGTGGTGGCGATGAGTTTCGGGCTGCTGGTCTCGCTCGGGACATGAACGGACGACCGCCCCGGGCGCTGGACCAGCGTGGGAGCATACTCCCTGGGGGTACCGCTCCACACCGCGCACGTGGCGGGAACATGGACCACGAGCACGTGAACCACGCGCAGATGCACCGGGAGCCGGCGGCGGCCCACGCGGACCCTGCGGCCGCGGTCGGCCACGTGGCGCACGGGCTCCATGAGCGCCACGCGGGCCACTCCGTGGCGATGTTCCGCGACAGGTTCTGGCTGAGCCTGCTGCTCACGGTCCCGGTGGTCATCTGGAGCCGCGACCCCCAGGCCTGGCTCGGCTACGCCGCGCCGACCTTCCCGGGCTCCGCGCTGATCCCGCCCGTGCTCGGCACGGTCGTCTTCCTCTACGGGGGCCTGGTCTTCCTGCGCGGGGCGCGCGGCGAGCTGGCCGGCCGGCAGCCGGCCATGATGACCCTCATCTCGCTGGCCATCGTGGTGGCCTTCCTGGCCAGCTGGGCGGGAACCCTCGGGCTCTTCGACATCGAGATCTGGTGGGAGCTCGCGTCGCTCATCGTCATCATGCTGTTGGGGCACTGGCTCGAGATGCGCTCGATTGCCCAGGCGCGGGGTGCGCTCGCCGCGCTCGCGGAGCTGCTGCCCGACACCGCGGAGCGGGTGACCGAGGGTGGGCAGACCGAGACCGTCCCGCTCGACGCGCTCGCGCTGGGCGACCTCGTGCTCGTGCGGCCCGGGGCCCGCGTGCCGGCCGACGGGATCGTCGCCGAGGGCTCGGCCGACGTCGACGAGTCGATGATCACCGGTGAGTCCCAGGGCGTGCCCAAGGAGCCCGGGGCGAAGGTCGTGGCCGGCACGGTTGCCGCGGGCGGCAGCCTCCGCGTCCGGGTCACCGCGGTGGGCGAGGCGACGGCGCTGTCGGGCATCATGGGCCTGGTCGCCGCGGCCCAGGCGTCCGCGTCGCGCGCGCAGGCGCTGGCGGATCGCGCGGCCGCCATCCTCTTCTACGTCGCCCTGGGCTCGGGGCTCGTCACCTTCGCCTTCTGGTGGTGGGAGGGTGACCGGGCCGGCGCGCTCCTGCGCCTCGCGACCGTGCTCGTCATCGCCTGCCCGCACGCCCTGGGGCTCGCAATCCCGCTCGTGATCGCCATCAGCACCTCGCTCGGCGCCCGCAACGGGCTCCTGGTGAAGGACCGCCTCGCGCTCGAGCAGGCGCGCAACCTGGATCTCGTGATCTTCGACAAGACCGGCACGCTCACGAAGGGCAGGCCGGTGCTGGCCGCGGTCGCCGGAGCCGACGAAACGGAGGTCCTCCGACTGGCCGCCGCGGTCGAGTCCGATTCGGAGCACCCGCTCGCGCGGGCCATCGTGGAGGGTGCGCGGTCCCGCGGGATCCAGCCGATGAGGGCGAGCGGCTTCGAGGCACTGCCCGGGCGCGGTGCCCGGGCAGTGGTCGGGGGCCGCGCGGTGGCCGTGGGCGGTCCGCGTCTCCTGGGTGAGCTCGGGCTCGCGCCGATGCAGGAGAGTGATCCCTGGGCGCGCGAAGGCCGGACGGTCCTGCACGTCGTGGCCGATGGCGCGGTCGTCGGGGCCCTCGCGCTCGAGGACGAGGTCCGGCCCGAATCGGCCGAAGCGATCCGCCGCCTCCATGCCCTGGGCCTCAAGGTGGCCATGATCACGGGCGACGCACAGGCGGTGGCGGATTCGGTCGCCCGGCGGCTCGGCGTCGACGAGGTGGCGGCGCAGGTGCTGCCCGCGGACAAGGCCGCCGCGGTGCGCCGCTTCCAGGCCGGCGGTCGCACGGTCGCGATGGTCGGCGACGGGGTCAACGACGCGCCCGCCCTGGCCAGTGCCGACGTGGGGATCGCCATCGGCGCGGGCACCGACGTGGCGATCGAATCGGCCGGCATCGTGCTCGTGCGCAGCGACCCCCGCGACGTGGTGGGCGCCATCGAACTGTCGCGCGCGACCTATCGCAAGATGGTCCAGAACCTCGCCTGGGCGACCGGGTACAACCTCCTCGCCATCCCGATCGCGGCCGGGATCCTGGCGCCCTGGGGCATCGAGCTGCCGATGGCCGTGGGGGCCATCGCGATGAGCGTCTCGACCCTCATCGTGGCCGCCAACGCTCAGCTGCTGCGCCGGCTCCGCCTGGCGCCGCCGTCCTTCCCATCGAACCTGCAACCCACGGAGGTGCTCCCATGATGTTCGGGTACGGCTACGGCGGGCCCGGCGGCTGGCTGTGGATGCTGGGCGGGCTCGTCGTGATGGTCGGGATCGTGCTCCTCGTCGTCTGGGCGTTCGGGGGCGCCATGCGCACCAGTCGCGACGACGGCCGCCCGACCCCGCTCGAGATCCTGCGCGAGCGCTACGCCCGTGGCGAGATCACGCAGGAGGAGTTCGAGCAGGCCAGGCAGATCCTGGAGCGCCGCTGATGCGCGGGCGCAGGATCGGGGTCGCGGGCGCCGCCCTGGTCGTCCTGGGGATCATCCTCATGGCCGTCGCCGCCGTTGCCGGGGGGACGGGCCCCGGCTGGTTCGGAGCCCAGGGCGCGGCCGGTGGCTCCGGTGTTGGAGGCGGCGCTCCCGGTTGGGGGATCGGCGGGATGGGGCCGGGCATGATGGGCGTCGGCGGTGGGACCGGTGTCGCGGGTCAGCCGGTCGCATCCGACGAGGCCGCCTCGCTCGGGGCAGCCGTGCCCGCCGGCGCCACGCTCGACCGGTCCTCGAACACCATCACCTTCACCGGCACGACGGTGGCGCTGACGGTCCTGGCGAGTCCATCCGACGGCCCGGACGAGACCTTCCGGATAGGCGGGCTGACCAACCCGACGCTGGTGATGCCGCGCGGGGCAGAGGTGACCCTGCGGCTCATCAACGCCGACTTCGGCATGGTCCACAACTGGCTCATCACGGACGCGCAGCCGCCCTTCCCCTCCGTGGTCATGATGGCCGGGCCCGTCGTGTTCGGGGCCGTCACGCCGGTCCTCGCCGAGGCCGGCTCGTCGGGCATGCCCTCGGCGACGCTGACATTCACGGCGTCCGTGTCCGGTCGCTACACCTACCTGTGCGCGGTCCCTGGCCACGCGCAGGAGGGGATGTACGGCGCGCTGGTGGTGGCGTGACGCGGGCATCGTGACGCCGGCTCGCCGGCGCCGGTGCACCGGTCGACGACCGCGTACTGCCACGCCCGTCGGGTTCGCGCGGCCTCCGTCCGGTGCGGATCGCCGTCAGGTCGCGCGTGAGTTCTGCGTCCGGCGCCGCCACCGTCGAAGCGCCACGGCGGACCAGATGAGCTCGACGACGCCAAAGGGCCACGCGCCCTGGAGGAAGCCGTAGATCGAGGACGCGACGCAGGCCCCGGCGAATGCCAGGACGCACGCGGCGGAGCGGTCCTCCAGCGCATAGAAGAGCAGCATCGCGCCGACCGCCAGGGCCCCAAACGCGGTCAGAGGACTCACGGCCGCAGGATAGGCGTTGTCACCAAGGTCGTCTTGCGCAGGGTCCGCCCGGTCCGCCAGGATCACCTGCGCCGACACCATGGGCGGAAGCTGCTCGTCGCCAGGGATGCGCGCTCGCCGCAAGTGCCGAGTGACCGGGCCGAGCAGTTCACCTTCCGGGCCACCGCACTCTCGAAGCCGACGATCCGCCTGGGCTGCGCGCCTGCCGCGGGCGAGGCTCGTCCAGCCGGAGCGCCGCGACACCGCCCGCCGCCACCGCCAGGAAGGCCACGACGCCGATCGCCACCTGGTACCCAAGCGCATCGGCGACGAGGCCGGCGACGAGCGCACCCACCGCGAACCCCAGGTCGCGCCAGAAGCGGTACACGCCGAGGGCCGAGGCGCGCCAGGCCGGGTGCGCCACGTCGCCCACCGCGGCGATGAGCGTCGGGTACACCATCGCCGTCCCGGCGCCCAGGAGGGCCGCCGCGCCCAGCCACGCCGGGAATCCTCGGACCGCGGCGATTGCTGCGATCGCAACCCCCTGCACGACCATGCCACCCACGATCAGCGGCTTGCGTCCCAGGCGATCGGACAGCGGCCCGGTCGCCAGCTGCCCGAGGCCCCACACGGCCGGATAGGTCGCGGCGAGGATCCCGATCTGGCCGACCGGGAGCCCGGCTGCCGCGTAGAAGAGGGGCAGCAGGCCCCAGGCCATGCCGTCCTTCAGGTTCGTCACGAGGCCGGCGAGGCTCGCGGCCGAGAGGGTGCGCTCCCGGAGGCTGACCAGGACGACCAGCGCACGCAGCGGGAGGTGGTCGCCGTCTGCTCCGGTCGTGGCGGTCCGTTCGCGTCCCTCGTGCCGGGCGTGGCCGCGGGTCTCGCGCACCACCAGGGTTGAGAGGGAAAGCCCGAGCGCGACGTAGGCGATCCCCAGGAAGAAAGGGGCCGGGCGCAGCCCCGCCTCCTGGGCGATGAACCCGGTCGCGAGGGCGGTCAGCGCCACCCCGCTGTACCCGGCCCACTCGTTCAAGCCGACGGCCAGGCCCCGCCGCGCGGGCCCCGCCAGGTCGACCATCGCGTTCACCAGGTTGGTCCAGGCAAGCCCCTGGTTCAATGCCAGCAGGACGTTGGCGACGATCACCCAGCCCCAGTTGGGCGCCCAGATGAGCAGCAGCGGCACCGGCAATCCCGCCAGCCAGCCCGCCACCAGCAGCGGCTGGCGCCCGACCCGGTCGGCCAGCGCCCCTGCGGCGAGGTTGGTGATCGACTTCACGACCCCGAAGGCCAGGATGAAGGTGAGCGCCGAGGCGGCCGCCCCGAGCCCGAAGATCCGCATGGCGATGAGGGGCAGGACCGTCCGCTCCTGGCCCAGCACGCCACCGACCAGCGCCTGGACCGCGACCAGCAGGATGAACTGGCCCGCGTTGGCGCGCAGCCCGAGCCGAAGCGCGGTGACCGGCGCCCCGGGCGGTGCGCCGCCGCCGGGGGCAGTCACGCTGGGTGCGGGCCGGTTCACGCGCCGGTCTCGAGCCGCCGCACGGTCGCGGCCGCCCAGTCGTCGGGGCCGCCGAGGAACACGGCCGCGACCCGTCCGTCCCTCTCCATGAGGCTCGCCGCGTTCATGCTATGAGGCTCGCCGCGCCCGTTGCCCTCTCGCAATGCCCGCACATGAGGGTCGCCCCGTCGGGCACCTCCCGATTCGGGGGCCAGCCAGCGCGCCGAGTTCGAGATGGCACGCGCCAGGTGGGTGGCCGGAGCGATACTCCGCGGTCTGGCGCACGTCGACGGGCGGCCCCGGCGCGGACCCCGCGCGCCGACCAGCCGCGTGCTCGTGAGCACCCGGCCCGCCGCCCGCCAGGCGGCGATCCCGCCGGCCAGCTCCCCCGCCAGGCGCTCGTAGCCGATGCCGAGCGCCTGGCGCACGAGGTCGGCGCGGTCC